>CAMNBY010000332.1 GCA_946533615.1 uncultured Clostridia bacterium | reverse complement strand
TCTACCGCTTCCGCAGCGACCGGAGAGCGCAGCTGAAATACTTCGCCCTTATCTGCGCCGTGCAGGTCGTGAGCGCCGCAGTCTTTCTCGGGCTTGGCGGCCACCACTGGTACGGCGAGCTCTGGCAGGCAGGACTGTTTCTCGCTATACCGCTGCTGCTCCGCTATAACGGCGAGCCCGGCAGCAGAGCGCCGATACACAAGTGGGTGTTCTACGTCTTCTATCCGCTGCACCTGCTGGCCTTCTGGCTGATAAAATATGTGATATAGCAAAACAAAACAAAGCCCCCGAGTGCTTCATCAAGCTGCTCGGGGGCTTTTGAGTGTGCGATGATTCACGGAGCCTTTATCTCCCAGTAATAGCGCCTCGCAGAGTCGGGAAAATCCTGCATCACGCCGTGCTCGGGGTCGTAGAACGTGCCGCCGCAGAAAAGCGACCAGTGCCAGCAGCGCGGCGTCTCAAGGCTCAGCAGGCAGACGGGAGGCAGCTCGCCGCGGTCGGTCACGGCTGTCCTTTGGTCGGAGACCGAAAACCCGTGCCGCCGCAGATATCCCTTCATCTCGCGGAGAGTGGTCTCACGGTCGTTTTGCAGCTCCTCACAGACCTCCTCGGCCGAGCAGCCTGCCAGCATCGCCAGCACCGCCTGTCCGCACTGGAGATCGGTCGGCTCGCGGATATAGCGTATCTCCGTCATTTTACCTTTATGACCTTTACGCTGCTGTAATTGCCGTAGCGCGTCGAGGTCGCCTTGCCGTCCTTAGTGTAGAACGAGCGCACCTTGACATACCAGGTCTCGCCCGACTCCGGCACCTTGGAGTAATTCTCCGACAGGTCGGATAGGTTGGTCGAGGTGTAGCTGTGAACGTTGTTCTTGAAGTTCTTGTCGGTCGAGTAGAGCACCTGATACCCGACAGTTCCGGCAGTGCCCTTCGTCCAGGTTATCTTGAAGGCTCCCTTGGTCGAGGAAATGCTCTTGATCGCGTTCTTCGCGGGCTTTACGACAAAGGTCTTGGTGTAGGAGCCCGAGGTGTTGCCGCCCTTGGCCTTGACGGTCATGGTCGCCGTGCCGACTTTAATGTTGTTGGAATATGAAACTGAATAGTCGTCCGACGGTATCACGCTGCCGTCCTTGAATTTCACGGTGGCTTCGGGCTTTATGGCCGAGCCCGTGTAGGTGTAGGCGCTGTAGGGTATTGTGATCTTGGCGTAGCTTGAGGACAGGCCGAGCGGCTTGACCGTGAAGGCCTTGACCTGGCTGCCGCCGTATTGACCCATGCCATTGACCGTGATCTTTGCGGTGCCGACTTCGGTGTTGGCGGAATATGAAACGGTGTAGTCGGTGTCCTTGGTCAGAGTCTTTCCTGCGCTTGTCTTTACGGTCACGGTAGGCTTGATGCCGCGTCCGCGATAGGTGTAGGACGAGTAGGGGATAGTTATCTTGCAGCTTGCGATGCTCTCTGTAACGGTAACGGTCACGCTCTTTGACTGACCGGCGAAGGTGCCCGTGATCGTGGCAGTGCCGACAGCTTTGCCTGTTACTCTGCCGTACTTGTCAACGGTCGCGACCGAAGTGTCCGAGGACTTCCAGGTCGCCTTGTAGAACAGGGCGTCGCAGCTCCAGCCCCTTCCTCCTGCCGAGGGGGAGACCTTTCCGCGGAGCTCGAAGCCTGCCTTGTCCCCGACGGCTATGGTCGTGCCGCCCGAGACCTGCTTGAGCGTCACGTCCGAGATCTCGGAGCTCTTGACCTGAAGAGGCATAACGCCGCTTGTGAGGCTGCTGCGGCTTTCACTGGACGCTCTGCTGTAGAAGCGGCCGCAGAGCGCGCTTGGATAGCCAGTGGTGGTGGGGTTTATGAAGCAGCCAAGTCCCATGTAGGTGTTGGAGGGATCGATCATCTGGGTGTAGTGGCCTGTTACGGCGCCGCTGTTCCGGTTTACCCAGTCGGCCTTCTCACTGTAGAACTGATTTATGCCGGGCACCATGGTGCTGCCCCAGTTCCACGCCAGTACCTCACCGTTGGAGCTGATGCCCAGCACGGAATCGAGCGCGAAGCACCAGTCTCCCGTTGCGCGGACGTGTCCGAAGACCACGGTGGCCTCAACAGCCCTGATCTTCGCGAGCTTTTCAAGATCCGCCGACCATTTTATCGGGACGTAATCCGCGGTGGTCAGCTTGCGCGAGGAGTTCCGCGGGTCGGGCACGCCCTCCTGACAGGCCTCCAGCCTTATGGCGTTCACACGGTCGATCGCTGCCTGAACGTCGGTCGCAAAGTTTCCTTCGACGCCTACGAAAACACAGCCGCTCTCGGTGGTGTGCTCGTATTCCGTCAGTACATTGGTGCTTTCGTCATAAGCCGAAGCACCGAAGGCTCCTGCCGCCGCAGCTGTTACCGCCGCAGCAAGGCCCAGCAGCAGCCGGCATAGTTTTTTCTTTGATTTCAACATATTTTTACCTCCTTGCAGGATACATTTTGTATATTATAACACATTTGGACCAAAAAGTAAATAGCGACAAAATTTGTTTACAAATCCAAAGCGCGAACGCCGCCGATGACGCCTGCCGCCGCTTGTGATAGTGCATAAGCCGCAGGCGCTGAAAAAGCGCAAAATTGTGAAACTTTTTTTCTTCCGCAAAGCAGGAAAATGCTTGACAAGGGCGGCGTTTCGTGATATAATCTAAGTTATGCTGACGTATTGTGTCAGCGCGAAAATCTAAACCGAAAGGAGAGAAATTATGCCAACCTTTAACCAGTTAGTCAGAAAGGGAAGAGACGTTCTTGAGACAAAGTCTACCGCACCTGCTCTTCAGAAGGGCTACAACGCCAAGAAGAAGACCGCGATCGACCAGAGCTGCCCTCAGAAGAGAGGCGTTTGCACCGCTGTAAGAACCGCGACCCCCAAAAAGCCTAACTCCGCTATGCGTAAGATCGCAAGAGTTAAGCTGACAAACGGTACTGAGGTAACTGCCTACATCCCCGGCATCGGCCACAACCTGCAGGAGCACTCCGTTGTTCTTATCAGGGGCGGAAGAGTAAAGGATCTGCCTGGTGTACGTTACCACATTATCAGAGGTACTCTTGACGCTCAGGGCGTTGCCAAGAGAATGCAGGCGCGTTCCAAGTACGGCGCAAAGAGACCGAAGGCAGGAAAGTAAGACCTGCAAGGACATTAAGGTAAAACTCATTGTCGCATAAACTGCGAAGACCACAGTTTTATGCAGAGAAATGTATTATATATGATACCTCTGCATTGGAGCTGACGGGGCCATAGACTTAGGGCTATGGAGCGAGTACCTGTGAATTCATTTAATTGTGAAGGAGGGAATCAAAGTGCCAAGAAGAGGTAAAGTTGCAAAGAGAGATGTGCTGCTTGATCCTGTATACAACTCCAAGCTCGTTACCAGACTTGTCAACAACATCATGCTGGACGGCAAGAAGGGCGTAGCACAGAAGATCGTATACGGCGCATTCGAGATCGTAGAGGAGAAGACAGGCCGTCCCGCACTTGAGGTTTTCGAGGAGGCTATGAACAACATCATGCCCGAGCTCGAGGTAAAGGCTCGCCGTGTCGGCGGTGCTACCTATCAGGTGCCTATGGAGGTAAGGCCTGACAGACGTCAGACCCTCGGTCTCAGATGGATCACCAAGTATTCTCGTGACAGAAACGAGGCTACTATGAAGGAAAGACTTGCTGCAGAGATCCTTGACGCACTCAACGGCCTGGGCGGCTCGTGCAAGAAGCGCGACGAAACTCACAAGATGGCCGAGGCTAACAAGGCTTTCGCACATTACAGATGGTAATATAAACAGGAGGAAACAATGGCAAGAGAAACACAGCTCCAGGATTACCGTAATATCGGTATCATGGCTCATATCGACGCCGGAAAAACTACTACCACAGAACGTATCCTGTTTTATACCGGTGTAAACTATAAGATCGGTGAAACTCACGACGGTGCGTCCACTATGGACTGGATGGCTCAGGAAAAGGAGAGAGGTATCACTATCACCTCCGCAGCCACCACCTGCTACTGGACTCCTACCTATGATACTGATGCAAAGAAGCATTACAGACTCAACATCATCGACACCCCCGGCCACGTTGACTTTACTGTAGAGGTCGAGCGCTCTCTGAGAGTTCTCGACGGCTCTGTAACTGTTCTTTGTGCAAAGGGCGGCGTTGAGCCCCAGACAGAGACCGTCTGGAGACAGGCCGATAACTATAAGGTGCCCCGTATGGTATACGTTAACAAGATGGATATCATGGGCGCCGATTTCTACAACGTTATGCATATGCTCCACGAGAGACTTCAGTGCAACGCTGTTGCCATCCAGCTGCCTATCGGCGCCGAGGATGACTTCAAGGGCCTGATCGACCTGCTGGAGATGAAGGCGTATATCTACACCAATGACCTTGGCACCGACATCCAGGTGATCGATATCCCCGAGGATATGAAGGCCAAGGCTGAGGAGTACCGCTCCATCCTTCTCGACGCTGCCGCCGAACAGGACGAGGAGGTAATGATGAAGTATCTCGACGGTGAGGAGCTCACTGTCGATGAGATCAAAATGTGCATCAGAAAGGGAACTATAGCTAATACTATGGTGCCTGTATGCTGCGGCACATCTTACAGAAACAAGGGCGTTCAGAAGCTGCTCGACGCTATCGTTGACTATATGCCCTCTCCTATCGACGTTCCCCATATCAAGGGCATCGACCCCGAGACCGGCGAAGAGTGCGAGAGAGTATCCGGCGACGACCAGCCCTTCGCAGCCCTCGCTTTCAAGATCGCTACCGACCCCTTCGTTGGAAAGCTCTGCTACTTTAGAGTTTATTCGGGCGTGCTCACTGCGGGCTCTACCGTTTATAATTCCACTAAGGACAAGAACGAGCGTATCGGAAGAATAGTTCAGATGCACTCCAATGCAAGAAAGGACATCGACACCATCTATGCCGGAGACATCGGAGCCGCTATCGGCGTGAAGAATACAACTACGGGCGACACTCTCTGCGACGAGAAGCACCCCGTTATCCTTGAGTCTATGGAGTTCCCCGAGCCTGTTATCCAGCTGGCTATCGAGCCCAAGACCAAGGCAGGCCAGGAGAAGATGGGCATCGCCCTCTCCAAGCTGGCTGAAGAAGACCCGACCTTCAGGACCTATACCGACGAGGAAACAGGTCAGACCATCATCGCAGGCATGGGCGAGCTCCACCTCGAGATCATCGTTGACCGTCTGCTCCGTGAGTTCAAGGTCGAGGCAAATGTAGGCGCTCCTCAGGTTTCCTACAAGGAGACTATCAGAGAAAAGGCCAGCGTGGACTACAAGTATGCTAAGCAGTCCGGCGGTAAGGGTCAGTATGGTCACGTTAAGATCAATGTTGAGCCTAACGAGTCCGGCAAGGGCTACGAGTTTATCAACAACGTAGTCGGCGGCGCTATCCCCAAGGAGTATATCCCTGCTGTTGACGCAGGTATCAAGGGAGCTATGGAAGCAGGCGTTCTCGCAGGCTACCAGGTAGTTGACGTTAAGGTCGAGCTCTACGACGGTTCGTATCACGAGGTTGACTCCTCCGAAATGGCATTCAAGATCGCCGGCTCTATGGCGTTCAAGGAGGCTATGAAGAAGGCTAAGCCTGTTATCCTCGAGCCTATCATGAAGGTCTCCGTTATCGCTCCCGACGATTACCTCGGAACCGTTATCGGCGACCTGAACTCCAGAAGAGGTCAGATCCTCGGCCAGGAGCAGAGAACAGGTGCCGTTCAGGTAGACGCACTCGTTCCTCTGTCCGAGATGTTCGGCTACTCCAACGACCTCCGCTCCAAGACACAGGGCAGAGGCCAGTATGCAATGGAGCCTCACAGCTACACTGAGGTGCCGAAGTCGATCTCCGAGAAGATCATAAGCAACAGAAGCAAGGACTAATTTTTAAAAATTTTCCTTAAACTATTGCATTTATGAAAATAATCTGCTATAATTAGATTTATAGTATGCTACCTTTGAAACTAAATTTAATTAAGGAGGAATATTCCTATGGCAAAGGCAAAATTTGAAAGAACCAAGCCCCATGTAAACATTGGTACTATCGGTCACGTTGACCATGGTAAGACCACTCTTACTGCTGCTATCACCAAGACCCTCGCTCTGAAGGGCCAGGCTCAGTACGAGGCTTACGACATGATCGATAAGGCTCCTGAGGAGAGAGAGCGTGGTATCACGATCAACACCGCTCACGTTGAGTATGAGACCGACAAGCGTCACTATGCTCACGTTGACTGCCCCGGTCATGCTGACTACGTTAAGAACATGATCACCGGTGCTGCTCAGATGGACGGCGCTATCCTCGTTGTTGCTGCTTCTGACGGCCCTATGGCTCAGACCAGAGAGCACCTGCTGCTCGCTCGTCAGGTTGGCGTTCCTTCCATCGTTGTTTTCATGAACAAGGCTGACCAGGTTGACGACGAAGAGCTCCTCGAGCTCGTTGAGATGGATATCCGTGAGCTGCTCGACAAGTACGAGTTCCCCGGCGATGAGACTCCTATCATCAAGGGTTCCGCTCTTGCTGCTCTTAACGCTCCCGATGACCTCAGCGATCCCGCTTATGCTCCTATCCTTGAGCTCATGGACGCTGTTGACGACTTCATTCCTACTCCTGACCGTAAGTCCGACCTGCCCTTCCTTATGCCTGTTGAGGACGTATTCACGATCACCGGTCGTGGTACCGTTGCAACCGGTAGAGTTGAGAGAGGCCAGCTGAAGACCGGCGACGAGGTTGAGATCATCGGCCTCACCGAGGAGAGAGCTAAGACCGTTGTAACCGGTATCGAGATGTTCAGAAAGATCCTGGACTATGCTGAGGCCGGCGATAACATCGGCGCTCTGCTCCGTGGCGTTCAGAGAAACGAGATCGAGAGAGGTCAGGTTCTCTGCAAGCCCGGCAGCATTCACCCCTACACCAAGTTCTCCGGTCAGGTTTACGTTCTGAAGAAGGAAGAGGGCGGCCGTCATACTCCTTTCT
>CAMNBY010000331.1 GCA_946533615.1 uncultured Clostridia bacterium | reverse complement strand
CCGGGACAGGGCGGCCTGCCGAACACAGGCGCCGCCGCAGCCTCGCTTGCGCTGATAACAGCCGCAGCCGTGGTCATCATCACAGGCAGAAAGAAAAAGTAAGCAAAACTAAAGAAGCTGTTGCATTTCGCAGCAGCTTCTTTTCTTGTCTTGTCTGATGTTATTTTATAAATGTTGCCAGCGTCTCGAACAACAGCTCGAGCCCTTGTGCTTTTCTGACTCCACCGTGATGCTGCCGTTCATTATCTCGACGATGTTCTTAGTGAGCGCAAGGCCGAGCCCCGAACCGCCGTAGCGGCTGGTGTTTGCGATGTTCTCCTGAGAGAAGGCCTCGAAGAGCCGCGGCAGGTAATCGCGGTCGATGCCGATGCCCGTGTCGCTGACCGTGAAGCGCAGGGTGCTCTTGTCCTCAAAGGTCACAACGCTCTCGGCGGAAAGCACGATGCGTCCGCCCGATGGCGTGAACTTCACGGCGTTCCCGAGAATGTTTATCAGCACCTGCCTTAGCTTCGTGTCGTCGCCGATGTAGTAGTCCTCCAGCTTGCCCGAGAACACGCAGTCATAGTCGAGCCCCTTGTCGCGGCACTGGCCGCTTATCATCGTGTTTATCTGCTCGATCATTCCGCTGAACGAGAACTCCTCGGTCTTTAGCACCATTCGTCCGCTTTCGATGCGGCTCATGTCAAGTATATCGTTTATCAGCCCCAGCAGTTGCCTTGTGCTGACACCGATCTGCTCGAGATGCTCGCGGGTCTTCGGCGAGAGGTCGTCTTCGTTCAGGGCGATGTTGTCAAGGCCGATGATGGCGTTCATCGTCGATCGTATCTCGTGGCTCATGTTCGAGAGGAAGGCCGTCTTTGCAACGTTTGCCTGACGAGCCTCTTCAAGCGCTGTTTTAAGCTGCTCGTTGCGGGCGGCCTGCATTGCCGTGTAGTCGGATTTCAGCAGCACATAAAAGTTCACCGAGGCGTCCACGGCGTAGAACATGAAGCGCTTGTAGAATATCTCGCCGTCAATCTCGCAGGTCACATCGACCGAGTAGCTCTCCTGATCCTCCAGCGCCGCCGCAACGGTCTCGATGCCGAAGATAGTGGGCTTGCCCGTCATTGGGTCGCGCCTCATGCTTGCGGAGTATTTTACAAAGCACTTCCGCCCGGACTGCCTTTTCGAGAAAATGACCAGCGGCTCCATCTCGGTGCCCTCGCGGTAGCTGCGCAGAGACTTTTCAAGGTCGAAGTGGTTCAGGTAGCGCTCTCTGTCCGCGGGGTCGGGCATACTGTTCAGGCACCTCTCGAGCAGCACCGAGACCTTCTCGCCGACCTTGTCACAGTCAAAGAGTCGCTGCCCCTGATCTCCTCGACAACGCCGTCCTCGAGGTTCGAGCGGATAACAGCCAGCCTGTCGCCCGAGAACGTCTGTATCTCGTTGTTCAGCTCGTCGTACATGGCCTGGTTGCGCTGCTCGTTCTCCTTCATACCAGTGATGTCAAAGTAGTTGCAGTAGGCGTAGCTGCGGCCGCCGTGCTCAAAGAACGCATAGTGCATATCGACCCAGATGGTGTTGCCCTTGGCGTTGCTTTTCCTGATTATAGTGTGGGTGCTGCTCTCGGGTGTGGTGCCGTTCTCGAGAAGATAAGCCGCCGCAGCCCTGTCCTCCTCAAAGACCGTGGAAAGCGGGTCATCGTGCTCGGCCTTAAGAAACTCCTCTGCGGAGCATTCCATCATTCCGTTCAAAAAGGCTTCTGGCAGCCATGGCGTTTCTCCTTTTTCAATGCACAATGCACAATTCACAATGCACAATTACGGTGTGCGCGAAGCGCACGTTATGGCCTTTCGGCCTTGTAGATGGTGGGAATGAGTGCAATATTCGCTCAACGCACAATTCAGGCTTAAACGTACAAATGAAAACAATGCACAATTGTGAATTGTTAATTCTACCCGCTTCGCGGCGAGATACCGCCGCAGGCGGCACATTCATTGTGCATTGTGCATTGTGAATTGTGCATTGTCACAGCCTCTCCACATACCCGACGATCTCCTCGCGGCCTGCGGTCACAGAGCCTTGTATCATCTCGTCCGAGCCGCCGCCTCTGCCGCCGAGGGCAGGGAAGAGCTCCCGCGCAAGCTGACGCAGGGGCAGGGCCTTCGAGGCTATGATGCAGCTGTAGCCGCCCGCTGTCGGCCTGAGTACCGCGGCTGCACCGTCGGTCAGGGTCACGGCCTTGTTGGCGACCTTGCGCATGGTGTCTTCGGTGAAGTCCTCGGGGACAAAGACGCAGAAGCTGCGCCGTTCGCTGTTTTCAAGCCTGTCAAGGCCGTCCAGTATCTTTTCAAGCTCCCGCCTGCCGATTTCTGCGAGCTTCGCTTTAAGGCTGCGGTTCTCTTCGAGCAGCCGCGAGACGTGAGAGGCGGTCTCCTCGGGCTTTGACGACAGCAGGTGCATGATCTCTGCGTTCTGGCCGAGCCGCCTGCGGAAAAGCTCGAGCGCTTCGAGCCCGCAGACGATGTGTACACGGGTACCGCCCCTGTTCTGCTCCTGCGAGACGATCTTTATCATGCCTATGCGCCCTGTCGAGGGCAGATGCGGTGCACAGCAGGCGCAGACGTCGATGCCATCGATCGTCACTATCCTCACGTTTTCCGTCATCTCAAGCTTGCTGCGGTAGGTGAGAGCCGCAAGCGCCTCGCTGTCGGGGTAGCTTACCGTTATCGGAACGTCGGCGGCGATGGCCTCGTTTGCAAGCTGCTCGCATTCGCAAAGCTGCTCGGGGGTCAGGGTGCCGTTCAGGTCAAGAGTGACATCGGAGCTGCCGAGGCGGAACCCGACGTTTTCGAGCCCGTGCAGCCTGTGGATAAATCCCATCAGCAGATGCTCGCCCGAGTGGCTCTGCATTCGGCGGAGGCGGGTGCTTTTGTCGATCTCGCCGTGAACACGGCTGCCTTCTTCGAGCGCCCTGTCGCAGAGGTGCAGCACCTCGCCGTCTTTTTCATAAGTATCAATGATACGCGCCTCTCCGAGAGTGCCGATGTCGCCTTGCTGTCCGCCGCCCTCGGGAAAGAAGGCCGAGCGGTCAAGGCTGATTTCAAAGCCCCCTTTGCATTCCGCGCAGGCGGTCACAACGGCGTCAAACTCAAAGAGCAGGCCGTTGTCGTAAAGTCGTTCTGTCATGTCAGTTCTCCTTCGGACGGAAGAAATTGCCCAGCAGCTTCTGCGTCTTGACCTCGTTGATGAAAGCGGCGGGGTCAACAGCCTTGACGGCGTTTATGACCTTTTTTGACTGCGCCGCCGAGACCACCGAGTAGACCACGTTCCTCTCGCAGTGCTCGAACGAGCCCTCGCCCTCGAGTATCGTTGCGCCGTGTACGCTCACGTCGTAGATGGCCTGACAGACCTCTGCGGGCTTGACGGTGACGATGAAGAGCGTGCTCTCCTGGAACTTTTTGTACAGCGCGTGCATCACGGCTGTGGAAACATACTGGAAGATTATGGAATACAGCGCCTTGTCCCAGCCAAACATAAACCCTGCGATGCAGAGGATAACGGCGTTGAAGGCGAGAATGATGTTGAAGGAATCTATGCCCCTCTTTGCCGAGAGAAAGACGGAGATAAAGTCCGTGCCGCCCGAGGTGGCGCCTGCGTTGAGGCAGAGGCTTATCGCCGCCCCGTGTATTATGCCGCCGAAGATCGCGATAAGCAGCGTGTCCTCGGTTATCATCTTCTCGGGGATAAGGTCGGTGAATACCGAGTTGAGGACTATCATCAGCATCGAATACAGCGTGAAGTTACGCCCGATATACCGAAAGCCTATCCAGACGGGAATGGCGTTCAGCGCAAGGTTCACGACGGTGAACGGCAGGTCGAGCCCGAAGCCCAGCTTGAAGAGCCTGAGTATCAGCATAGTCAGCCCCGACACGCCGCCCGGGTAGAGGCCGCCCGTAGTAACGAAGGTCTTGTAGTTCAGCGCCATAACAAAGGCGGCAAAGGTCACTGCTGTGACGGTGAGCAGCGGTCTTGCGAACCTTCTTTTGTTCTTCTCCATTGGACAGACCTCCTTTTTATAATTCACAATGCACAATTATGGTGTGCGCGTTGCGCACGGTATGGCCTTTCGGCCTTGTAGATAGTTGAAGTAAGCACAATTCAGGCTCAACGCTCAATTTCATTTACACAGTAATTGTGAATTGTTAATTCTACCCGCTTCGCGGCAAGATCCCGCCGCAGGCGGCACCCTCATTGTGCATTGTGCATTGTGAATTGTGCATTATTATCATCATTATACTATATAAAAGCAAAAAAGTAAAGCACTTGCGGAAAAAAGCCGGGATCGTGAGGCGGCGTATATTTCGTGGCTCTTCGGAAATAATATGTGCAGTCCGAAAGCGACTATGACAAAAAGAAAGGATGAA
>CAMNBY010000330.1 GCA_946533615.1 uncultured Clostridia bacterium | reverse complement strand
CTCAACTTTATTGAGCTTGCGCGCAATCTTGCGCACAATGGTTGTGCGGTATTGCCTAAGTGTACTATTATTATAGCACACTTCGGGGAAGCTTGCAATAAGATTATTTTTACCAGCCGCCGCGTCCGCCCATGCCGCCGTGATCCCGGCCGCCCATTCCGCCGCCCATCATGCTCTGGGGTATCTCGGAGACTTCCTGTCCGTTGATGACGATCGTACCGCCGTTGAACTCTGCTGCGGCATCATAATCGAAGGAGGAGGTCGGCGCTGTGATGTCGATATATCCGCCGTTTACGAAGATCGAGCCGTTTGCGTCGATGGCGTCGGTGTCGCCCTGACCCATGCTGACCGTGAGGGTGCCGCCGTTGATCTCTACAAAAGGAGTTGTGACTGTGCTCTTGGCGGTCGCGTTCACGCCGTCATCGGAGGCGGTAATGTTCACGCTGCCGTCATTGATGACGATATAGGTCGCCTCGAGTCCCTCGGAGGCTGTGATTGTCAGGTCGCCGCCGTCGATCTGCACATAGGTGGTCGCCTGAACGCCGTCGCTCTGGGCGGTGATGCTGAAGCTTCCGCCCGAGATGTCGATGCTGCCTGCGGTGTTGTCGTCCTCGTTCTCGCAGTGGAGGCCGTCCTTGCCGCTGTTTATTTCAAAGCTGCCGCCGCAGATAAGAATAGAATCATTTGCCTCGATGGCGTCGGCCTGAGAGGTGATGGAATAGGTGCCGCCCGTGATCTTCAGGTCGTCCTTGCAGGAGATGCCGTTCTCGGCAGAGCTGACGGTGAGGCTGCCGAGGCCGTTGAGCACGAGGTCGTCCTTGGAGAATATCACGGCGTCGGTGTTTGTATCGCCGTCGGCGGTGAAGCTGCCAGTCACGGTGAGGGTGTTCTCGGTGCCCTCTGCGGTAGTGATGAAGCACTTATCAGCCGAGACGACATAGATGGCGGGTGCGGAATCGTTGGTTATCGTCACGCCGTTGAGGACGAGCTGGACCTTATCGCTGTCCTTATCTGCCTCGATGCGGACGGTGCAGTTCGAGGCACTGCCGCTCAGGATATAGACGCCTGCCTCGGTGATGCTGACGGTATCGTTATCGGTGAGGGTGATCTCGGTGGCATCGTCGGTGTCAGCTGTCTGTTCAAGGTCGCGGTCGGTGTAGGCATCGGCGGTATTCGCGGTGTTTTCGATGTAGGAGGAGGCCGTCCCGCCTGCCGAAGCGCTTGCCCCTGAGCTTGCGCCTGCGGCAGACGAGGTGTCGGCCGAATTTATTGCAGCACAGCCTGTGGCTGTGAGAGATATTGCAAGAGCCATTGCGATGATCTTTACATTTGCTTTCATAGGGATTACCTCGCTTTCTTTATCTTGGCTTTATTATAACCCGCCGACCTTAAAGGAGCTTAAAAGCAAAATGATAATTTTGTGAAAGCTTATGGAGCACAGACACACTTCACGGCGCAAAACGCACAAGCAAGAAAACTGTTGCTTTTTGATCTATTGTGTGTTATAATGTTCTCAGAAAGCAAACGGAGGTGGCCTGCGATGAGCATGACCAAAAAGCGCGAGGACTATCTGAGCTGGGACGAGTATTTTATGGGCATCGCCCTGCTGTCGGCGGGACGGAGCAAGGATAACAACACTCAGGTCGGCGCCTGCATAGTCTCGGAGGACAACAAGATACTCTCGGTGGGCTATAACGGTATGCCCACAGGCTGCAATGACGACGAGATGCCCTGGGCGAGAGAGGGCAGCTTCCTTGATACAAAATATCCCTTTGTCTGCCACGCCGAGCTGAACGCGATCCTCAACAGCAATCAGGCCTCGCTGAAGGGTGCAAGGCTTTATGTTTCGCTGTTCCCCTGCAACGAATGTGCCAAGGCGATAATCCAGAGCGGCATCCGCGAGATCGTCTATCTTGAGGACAAGTATGCCGACACCGACGGCATCAGAGCCTCGAAGAGAATGTTTGAGCTGACAGGCGTCAAGCTCAGGCAGTACACGAAGACAGGCAGAAGCGTTGACATCGGCCTGTGATGCGGGTCGGGCTCATACTATTAAAAGAAGCAAAAGTGCTGTCCTTCGGGCGGCACTTTTTTTGCCCCTGAAAATTTGGTTAACAATAAAAACAAAAATTTCTTTTGTACATTTTTGGGGTGGAAATGTTTGGTCATAATATGCGCATATAATTGTAAAAACCGCGGTGTTGTGTGAAAAATAGCTGAAATTTTTTTCACCTTGTTGACTTTTGGGCTGATTGCAAGTAAAATATACTTGTGAAATAAGGAGAGTATCCGCAAGTAACAGACACAGATAAAGAGAGAAAACAAGGAGATATTACACGAATGAAGGAGAAGCTTAAAACACTCGGCTCGAAGGCCAAGACCTATATGAGCCGGAACCTGATGTTCCTCACCTTTGTTATCACTTCGGTGGTGAACTCGTTCATGCTCAGGGTCTTTACGGTACAGTTCAACTATAACGCCATCAAGCCGCTGCTTGCGGACATTGCCATGGTGCTGTTCTTCGGCCTGTTCGCATACTGCTTCAAGCCCAAGAAGCGTTTTGTTTATTTTATCATTCTGAATTTCATCTTTACGGCGCTGGCGGCAGGAAACGCCATCTACTACAAGAACTACAAGTCGTTCATGTCGGTATCGCTGATCTCGACGGCTTCGCAGCTGGGCGGAGTTATGGGCGCCGTGACGAACCTGATACAGGTGAAGCATTTTCTGTTCCTGTGGTCGCTGGCTGCGCAGATAGGCGTTTACGTCTACATCAGGAAGAAGAAGCCCGACTACTTCGACAATGTTCAGCAGCTGCACGTTTCGCGCAGCTACGCACTCAGGACTCTTGCAGTCGCGCTGCTGACGGGCGGCATTTTCGCGACGACGCTGACGAGCACGGACGTTTCGCGTCTTGCAAAGCAGTGGAACCGCGAATACGTTCTCGGCACCTTCGGACTTTACACCTATCAGCTCAGCGACACCATCTCGAGCGTACACGCAAAGCTGAACATGGTATTCGGCTATGACGACAACAAGCAGGCCTTCACGGAGTTCTACACCAAGAAGAGCCAGGACGAGGACCCCGACAAGGAGAACGAATACACAAACATCTTCAAGGGCAAGGATCTTCTGGTGATCCACGCCGAGAGCATACAGCAGTTCACGATGGACACCTACATCAACGGCGAGCCGCTTACTCCGAACCTCAACAAGCTTGCGAGCGAGGGTCTTTACTTCACGAACTTCTTCGCACAGGAGAGCGTAGGCACGAGCTCGGACACGGAGTTCACCTTCTCGTCCTCTTTGATGCCCGCATCGAGCGGAACTGTTTCGATAAACTACTGGGACAGGAACTATATCACGACCCAGAACATGCTGGGTGACATGGGCTACTATGTATTCAGCATGCACGGCAACAACGGCTCCTACTGGAACAGAATGAACCTGCACGAGTCGCTGGGCTATGACAAATTCTACAACTACTCGACCGACTTTGACCTTGACGAGATGATCGGCCTTGGTCTTTCGGACAAATCCTTCTTCCGTCAGGCGGTGCCCTACATCAAGCAGATCTCGAAGGAGCACAAGAGCTTCATGGGAACGCTGATAATGCTGACCAACCACACGCCCTTCACGGACATTGACCGAGTGAGCGATTTTGAGGTCGATTTCAAGTACCGCAGGATAAACGAGAACGGTCAGGAGGAGCAGGTATCTGCGCCTTTCCTCGAGGACACGAAGCTTGGCAGCTACTTCAAGAGCGTTCACTACGCTGACGAGGCTCTGGGGCAGCTCTTTGCGGATCTTGAAGAAGAGGGTCTGCTGGACGACATGGTAATACTGATCTACGGCGACCACGACGCAAAGATCGCGGAGGAGCAATACGAACATTACTACAACTACGATCCGTTCACCGACTCCGATCTTGACGAGGACGACCCGGGGTACATTCCCGTTGACGATTTCTACTACAACCTGAACAGGCGCGTTCCGCTGATAATCTGGAGCAAGGATCTTGAAGAGCCCAAGCAGATCGACAAGGCAATGGGTATGTACGATGTTCAGCCGACCATCGGCAATATGTTCGGCTTCTACAACACCTACGCGCTGGGTCACGACATCTTCTCTATCCCCGAGGACGAGGAGAACGTGGTCATCTTCCCGAACGGCAGCTTCATGACCGACACGGTCTACTTCAACGAGCAGAAGGAAGAATACTTCGACGTAAGGAACTACGACAACGTAGCTAAATACGCTTCCTGCAACCAGATCTACAAGGATCAGCCGATACCGCTGGTATCGCAGACGGAACAGGATCAGTTCAAGTCTACGGCCTCGCCGTACAGCTCGGCGGAGCTTGAACAGCGCCTGAACAACGGTGCGGTCGATGACGACTACATTCACAAGTACGTTGATTACACCGAGGAGCGCATCAACATCTCGAACGCGATAATCTACTACGACATGATAAACAAGAGCGGCGAGGACTTCACCAACATGGCCGAGGACAACGCCGACGAGCACAAGACGGCGCTCTCCCCTCAGGACGCAGACACCCGCGACCCGATGCTCGCTTGTTAGTTTCAAGCCGACCCGGGCATTGGTGCGCAGGGTATGCCTCGCGAAACGGTGTGGGGCAGCAGGATCTGTGTAAGTGGGCGAAGCTCACGCATGGCTCTCTCTGTTTTCCGGCTTTGGCCTTGTCGTTGCATAATGCACAATTATGCGGCGGATAGCAAGTTGGAATTTTCTTAAAAAAAGTTTGAAAAGGGCTTGCAATTTCGGAAATTGTATGTTATAATAATATGGTATCGCGGATAAAGGCTGCAAGCCCCGCGCGCAACTGACTTCGGAAAGGGAGGTGCAACATCATGGCAAAGTGCGATTTTTGCGGAAAGGGTGTAACTTTCGGTATCAAGGTGTCTCACTCTCACAGAAGAACGAACAGAGCATGGAAGCCTAACGTTAAGAGGGTAAAGGCCGTAGTTAACGGAACTCCTTGCCACGTTTACGCTTGCTCAAGATGCCTGCGTTCCGGTAAGGTTGAGCGTGCTTGATAAAAGCAAAACAGAAGATAAGGCCGACAGCCACAAGCTGTCGGCTTTTTTCGTTTCTCCCCTCTGCCCTGCCCTCGCCGCCCCCTCACGCTCTGCGGCTTATCGCTCGTTTCTGCTCGCCTATT
>CAMNBY010000329.1 GCA_946533615.1 uncultured Clostridia bacterium | reverse complement strand
CGGCTGCGAGCTCATCGGCTCGGCCTCTCCCGCAGCTGATGCCGACCTCATCGCGCTGGCAAAGAGCGTGATCGACAGGCTCGGCCTTAAAAATATCGAGCTTAACATCAACTCGATCGGCTGCCCCGAGTGCAGGGCGAAGTACCGTCAGGCGCTGCGCGATTTCTTTGAGCCCCACAAGGACGAGCTCTGCGACACCTGCAAGGACAGGCTCGACAAGAACCCTCTCCGCCTGCTGGACTGCAAGAGCGAGGAAGATCAGCGCATCGCAAAGGACGCCCCCGAGATCCTCGACTATCTCTGCGAGGAGTGCAGCGCACATTTCGAGGGGCTGAAAAAGAACCTTTCGCTCATGGGCATCGAATACAAGGTTAATCCGCGGATCGTGCGCGGGCTGGATTATTACACGCGCACGGTATTTGAGTTTATCTCAAAGGACATCGGCTCGCAGGGCACGGTCTGCGGCGGCGGAAGATATGACGGGCTCATCAGCACGATGGGCGGAAAGGACACCCCTGCGCTGGGCTTCGGCATGGGTCTTGAAAGGATCATCATGGCAATGGAGAAGCAGGGCTGTGATTTTGCAGAGGAAAAGACCTGCGACCTGTGCTTTGTTTCCCTCGGCGACGAGGCCGCCGCTAAGGCTGTCGAGCTGACGAAGATGCTGCGCGAGGAGGGCTTCCACGTCGAGTATGATCTTGTTGGCAGGAAGCTCAAGCAGCAGATGAACTATGCGGACAAGATCGGCGCGAAGTACGTCATCGTGCTGGGCGGAGATGAGATCGCACAGGGCAAGGCGAAGCTGAAGAACATGAAGACAGGCGAACAGACAGGCGTAGCTCTGGACGAGACCCTGCTTGACAGCTTCGGCGCAGAGTATTATGAAATGATGATGGCGAACGACGAAGATTTCAGAAACTTCGTAGAAGCCTTTGGGGAGTAAGTGCTAACGGCGCACGGGTACACGGCGTGTACCACGCAAGTCGCGTGATCGGCTGCACCACCGCCTTATTCACAAAGTGAAATTGCCTCCCCTGAAAAACGGCAGCGAAGCAACCGCGGTCGGTGTCAATACTCGGCAGGGCCGAGTATTGACGGAGGGGTTCCAAGCGCCCGATTGAGAGCTGGTAGGGGAATTAAAAAAAGGAGAGTTAATATGAGCAGATGTGAAAAATGTGATATGATACCGCTGGTGGAGTTTAAGGCGCCTGCGGATTATGCTGCGTCTTTGCAGTCCTTCGCGGGAATGGTGATGGCAGGCGATATGGAGATCGTCTATCAGAACTTCCCCATCGAGCTGCTGCTGAGACCAGGAATAGTCAAGAGGAACAAGTTCTTCCACCAGTTCAGGTGCAAGAACTGCGGCACGATCTACGGTATGTTCGCCAACACCAAGGTCGGCGGACAGATCAAGATCAACGAGAAGGTCTTCAACCCCGACGATTATCCCGACCCCGAAAAGCCCGAGGCCGAGGGCGAACAGTAATGCTGAGCATTCTGCCCGTCAGCTTCGAGACCGAGACCTCGCTGAGCCCCAAGCGGCTTGCGCGAAGGCTCGACCGTGACCTCGTCGAGCACAGACCTACTATCAATATAATGTCGCAGGGACGCTTTATGCGCAAGTACAGGCTCGAGACCTGCTTCTACGGCTGCCGCACAAGCAGCACCGAGTTCAGGCTCTATCACCATCAGGCAAAAAAACGCGACGGCGGCTCGACAGGCTTCTACGGCAGGATCGAAGCCACCGACAGCGGCTCGCGCATCAGCGGAAGCTTCCGAAAGCCTGCGTATACCTATGTCTTCGGCATCGTCTGGACATTGGTGATCGCTCTGCTGGCGCTGTTTTCCGTCTCGCTGAAAGAGTACGCCGCAGCCGGCTGCTTTGCCGCTTTGTGGGCCGTCGGGATATGGTTCATGTTCAGCGATAACAAAAAGCCGATGCTGCGCGCGTATCTTGAAGCCCTGCCGAAAAACACAGAGCAGGACGAGTAAAAAGTTTATAATCAGGGCGTCGGACGATGCCCGAATGGAGGAATAATAAATGAACAGAACGTACATCAAGGACGTTAAGGAACACCTTGGCGAGACTATCAAGATCCAGGGCTTTGTCGAGAACTACAGAAACGGCCGTGCAATGGCTTTTCTTGTGGTCAAGGACATCACAGGCAAGCTTCAGGTGACGGTAGAAAAGGAAAAGCACCCCGAGCTCAACGAAAAGCTGGACAGCCTTACGGGAGACTCCGTTGTTACAGTTATCGGACAGGTGTTCGAGAACGACTATGTTAAAATGGGCGGCCTCGAAATGATACCCGAAGACGTTATCCCCGAGAGCATCGCCGACGCTATCCCGATCGCAAGAAAGGAGATACCTGCCACAAAGAAGAAAAAGGCCGTTGAGCGCTCGAGCATCGACCAGAGGATCGACTACCGCTGGATAGACCTGCGCACAGACGAGAACCAGCTGATGTTCAAGGTTCAGACCACTCTTGTAAACGCCATGAGACAGTTCCTGCTGGACGAGAATTTTATCGAGATACACACGCCCAAGCTTATCGGCGCAGCAAGCGAGAGCGGCTCCAGCGTTTTCGAGGTAAAGTATTTTGACAGGAGCGCCTACCTTGCGCAGAGCCCCCAGTTCTACAAGCAGATGGCTATGGCATCGGGCTTCGAGCGCATCTTCGAGGTCGGCCCCGTGTTCAGAGCCGAGAAGAGCTACACCAGCAAGCACACCACCGAGTTCACCGGCTTCGACCTGGAGTTCAGCTATATCGAGAGCTATAAGGACGTTATGGCAATGGAGGAGCAGCTGCTGAGAGCAGGCCTCGCCGCTGTCAAGGAGAAGTACGGCGAACAGATCAGGGAGCTCTTCGGCAAAGAGGTCATCGTCCCCGAGACCCCATTCCCCGTCGTAAAGCTCGCCGATCTCTACAAGAGCCTTGAGGAGGAGTTCGGCTATAAGGTGCCCGACGAGGAGAAGGGCGACCTCACTACAGATGCCGAGCAGCTTAGCTATCAGTGGGTGCAGAAGCACTACGGCCACGAGTTCCTCTTCGTCACCGATTTTGACGCCGAGAAGCGCGCCTTCTATCACATGAGAGACGAAAACGGCGTGCCTATGGGCTATGACCTTATCTGGAGAGGCGTCGAGATCACCACAGGCGCCCAGCGAGAGCACAGGTACGAGGTGCTGAAGAAGCAGGCCGCCGAGAAGGGCCTCGACGAGGACGTTAAGTTCTATCTCGAGTTCTTTAAGTACGGCTGTCCCCCCCACGGCGGCTTCGGCATCGGCGTTGACCGCCTTACTATGCTCCTGCTCGGCCTGCATATCAAGGAAGCAATGTTCATCTTCCGCGGCCCCAACAGGCTCACCCCGTAATACCTCTCTCCGATATGCTCTGCCGCTGTTTGCGGCGGGGAAGCAGGCAAAAAGAAAGACCACCCGCACAGGTGGTCTTTCTTTTTTCAGATGATGAATTTTTTGGCTTTGTTCACGATGCTGCGGTCGTTTTCGTAGGCAAGCACCTGGCCTGCCCTGTCGATCTCAACCCACTTGATCTCGGAGATCTCGTCCTCCTGGGGAACAAAATCCGTGTTCTTTGCCTTGGCTATGAAGTAAACGACGATCTTTTGAGTGTCCTTGCGGGGAGAGTAGGACACGATCTCGCGGAAGGTGGGGTCAAGATTTACGTCGATGCCCGTTTCCTCCATGATCTCGCGCTTGGCTGTCTCTACCTCGGTCTCGTCGCCCTCAACGTGCCCCTTGGGAAAAGACCAGTGACCGCTGTTGATATGCTTTATCAGCAATATCTCCGTGTTGCCGTGATACTTTCTGTACACGATCGCGCCACAGGATTTTTCATGCAGCATTGTAAGGTTCCTTTCGTTAGTTTCTGCGAAGGCCGAAGCCCACGCCGCTCATTGATACTATTATAACATATTTATTTTGATTTGTCTATAGTCAGAAAGAAACCTGCACCATATTTGTACATATTGCACAATAGCTCAGCTGTGCGCGATTGCGAGTATCTCGCCTTGCATCTCTTCGCTGCCTGCGGCCATTGTGATCTCGACCTCGTATTCCTTTTCCTCGACCTGTAACGCCAGCAGGCTTACCTGAGGATTGCCCCAGCCGCCGCTGGTCACGGTCTTGATGTCTTTTTCGTCGTAGACCTCGCCGTCACAGCTCACCTTGACGTGAAGCGTGCCGAAGTCGCCGCTGCCGACCTCCTTGTATACCAGATAGCCGAACTTGCCCTTGAACTTAAAGACCAGCGGCTCGTTGCCTCCCTCGGGGTCGTAGGTCCAGCCCTTGGTGAAGCTTGCCACCGTCGAGCCCTCGGTCCAGCTGCCTGTGCTCTCGGGAGTTATCGCATCGTTCTCGAGCAGCGTGATGCCGACATCACACATCGAGTTCAGCTGGGCAGGCATCGCAGGAGCCTCAACGCTTTCGGCCGCCGCAGCCTCGTCAAAATAATGCTCCACCATCTCGGCAACGAGCGCGTGGCCGTTGACATTCGGGTGGCTCTTGTCGTTTGAAAAATCCTTCCAGGTCATTCTGTTGTTCTCGAACATAAAGCGCAGCGCATCACAGTAGGAGATCATCGGGAGCTGATAGGCCGTGCCGATCTGCTTCATGTAGTCCTGCGCCGAGTAGTCGTCGGCCGTTACCGAAAACAGCAGCACCACCGCCACGTCCTTCTCAAGCAGAGTGCGGACGATAGATTCATAAGCCGCCTGATAGTCAGCGTCAGTGCCGTCGTTCACCGCAAACTCGATGAAGCAAATATCAGGCTCGTGATCGAGCACATCGCGCTGTAAGCGCAGGTTGCCGAGGATTGACGGCGTTCCGCTGAGTCCCGCATTTACGTACTTTACGTTGTCGCCCGTGCCGAACTTTTCGGCAAAGTATTCGTAGCTCAGACGGGCGTAGCAGCGGCTATCGCCTGCGGAAATGCCCTCGGTTATCGAGCCGCCGAGATAAGCCACGGTGACCTCCTCGCCAGCCTGCGCCTTGGCGATCTTCTGCTGTATCGGGGCGGTCGCGCCAAGGGTCACAAGAGACTTTGAAAGCATCGCCGAGTGCCATTCCTCGTCGGTCTCGGGAAGCTTTTCGGGCTCGGAGCCTGAAGAAGCCTCGGAAACCGCCGCAGGAGCAGCAGAGGAGCCGGCAGCCGAGCTGTCGCTGCCGCCGCAGGACGAAAGAACAAAGGAAGAAAGCGCAATGGCAGCCGCCAAAGCAAGAAAACGTTTGATAGCCATACATACCTCCATAAAGAAAAAACAAAAAACAATAAAATGCAAGATCGCCTTCACCCGTTGATGAAGCGCGATAAAACAGCTCAAGCCTTAACGTTCCACTCGGAACAAGGTACCCCCAACGGAAAGGACGCCGCCTCATTCACAAAACGAGACCTCCTCCCCTCCGGGGAGGCCTCGCAAAGCTCCGCCAAGCGCTCGATTGAAAGCTGGTAGGGGAATTAAAAAACCCACCGCCCTTAGAGGGCGGCGCTGAGACTTCCGCCAAGCGCAGAAGTGAGACATTGGTGGGTGAATTAAAAAAAATTATCCGGGAGCGAAATAAACATAACACGATCTTTAACGTTCCACCCGGAACAAGCCCCCCTAACGGCTGCACCGCCGCCTCATCCACAAAGGCTCCCACCGCCCTTAGAGGGCGGCGCTGAGACTTAGGCCAAGCGATGAATTGAAACATTGGTGGGTGAATTAAAAAAAAGCCCTTCCGGAAATGGAAGGGCTGATTTTCATGTTTCAGGCTATCAGTTGATAACAGTCTTCTCGGTGTCCTTGTCGAACAGATGGATCCTGTTGGGGTCGATAGCGATCTTGATCTCGTCCTGAGGACGAGCAGTGGATCTCGGAGAAACTCTTGCGGTGAGCGGAATGCCCTCGCAGGTGAGATACAGATAGGTCTCTGCACCCATCATTTCCGTAACTTCAACAGTAGCGTTTACAACGCCTGTTGTAGCAGAGGAAATGAACATCTCTTCGTCATGCAGGCTCTCGGGACGAACGCCGAGAACAACTTCCTGGTCAACCAGCGGATCGAGAAGCTCTTCGTCAACCTTGGAATCAGGAACCTCAACAGTGTACTTAACACCCTTGGAGGTCTTGGTGTCCTCGGAACCGAACTCAACGATATACTTGCCGTTAGCCTTGAGCAGCTTGGCGTCGATGAAGTTCATCTGGGGAGAACCGATGAATCCCGCAACGAACTGGTTTACAGGGCTGTTGTAGAGGTTTGTAGGAGTGTCGATCTGCTGGATGTAGCCATCCTTCATAACAACGATCCTATCACCCATGGTCATAGCCTCTGTCTGGTCATGTGTAACATAGATGAATGTAGTACCGAGCTTCTTGTGGAGCTTGGAGATCTCAGTTCTCATCTGAGCACGAAGCTTTGCATCGAGGTTGGAAAGAGGCTCGTCGAGCAGGAATACCTGAGGCTCACGAACGATCGCACGACCCAGAGCAACACGCTGTCTCTGACCACCGGAGAGAGCCTTCGGCTTTCTGTCGAGCAGATGAGCGATGTCAAGGATCCTTGCAGCTTCTTCAACCTTGCGGGCGATCTCGTCCTTGGGCACCTTGCGGAGCTTCAGGCCGAATGCCATGTTCTCGAAAACGGTCATGTGAGGATACAGAGCGTAGTTCTGGAAAACCATCGCGATATCTCTGTCCTTAGGTGCGATATCGTTTACCAGACGGTCACCGATGTACAGCTCACCTTCGCTGATCTCTTCGAGTCCGGCTATCATACGCAGAGTGGTGGACTTGCCGCATCCGGAAGGACCTACCAGAATGATGAATTCCTTGTCCTTGATCTCGATGTTGAAGTCGGATACTGCGATAACGCCGCCTGCATACTTCTTATAAATTTCTCTTAATGATACACTTGCCATTTATAAGAACCTCCTAATAAAAGATTTACTAATTTTCCATATTAGCTATACACCTATCATAACAAATTTTTCATATATATACAAGAGTTTTTTTGACTAAACTTTATGGCATCTCTTTATAAATATTGACGAAAAAATCACAGGTGTTACCAAAATTTACCAGTCAAATCAGCTATGCGCCAAAAGTTTTTCAACATCTTTGTGCAAAATCTCCAAACATTTTCCGGGCTCTAAATTTTCGTCAAGCACCATATTTCCGATACTTATACGTTTAAGATACAACACCTTGTTGTCCTGCGAAATGAACATTCTTTTTACCTGATGGAACTTCCCCTCGTGCAGAGTCAGGGTGACGACGCAGGGATCGGGGGAGATCTCGAGCTCGGCAGGCAGACAGACCTCGCCGCCGTCGATCGTGACGCCCGCTGCAAAAATACCGATCGTTTCGCTTTGGCACGGCTTTTCCAGCTTTACCAGATATTTCTTGGGAACATGGCTCACGGGCGAGAGCATACGGTGTGCAAGGGCGCCGTCGTCGGTCAGCAGCACAAAGCCCTCGGTGTCCTTGTCGAGCCTGCCCGCAGGGAACAGACCCTCGCGCCGAAGCTCAGCAGGCACAAGCTCAAGCACCGTTTTTGAAAGCCCGTCGCGGGTCGCGCAGACCACCCCCGCAGGCTTGTTCAGCATTATGTAAACGTGCTCGCGGTAGGTTATCTCCTCGCCCGAGACACAGACGGTGTCGCTGCCTTCTTTTACCTGAATATCGGCACGGGCCGCAGCTGCGCCGTTCACCGTGACCTTTCCCCGACGGACGAGCGCCTTGACGTCGCTTCGGGAAAGATCTGTCCGCTGTGATGCGATGTATCTGTCGAGCCTCATGGCTGCCTTCCTTCCTTTAAGAGCCTTCCTCGGGCATATCCACGAGGGCGTAGTCCCTGATCTCGAGCACGAACTTGGTCGAGAAGCCGTCGATAAGGCAGAGCTCGTTCGGAGAGCGGTAGCCGTGTATCTTCTCGCGCATCTCGACTATCTTGTCGGCCTGCTCGGGGGTTATCAGCAGCGCCTCGGCGATCTCCTCGGCGCTTGCAAGATTGATGTTAACCGGTCTCCGCTCGGGAGCGGCGGTAGTTACTGTGGTCTCGGTGGTCTCGGCAGGCTCGGGCTCTTCGGGCGCGGGAGCTGTGGTCGCCTTGGTAGTCTTTCGTGTTGTTGCTGTGCGCTTCGTGGTCACGGGCGGAGGTGCTGTTTGGGCGGCCGTTGTGGTCTTCGGGACGAAGTCCTCCTCCGAAACAAAGAAGCTCTCGGCGATGACGGCGAGTGTCTTTTCGCCGATGCCGCTGATGTCGAGCAGCTCGCTGAGGTCGTGTATGGTGCCGACTTTCTCGCGGTAGCGCAGCAGGCTTTCGGCGGCCTTTTTGTTAAGCCTGGGGCAGGCAAGGATCTGCTCCTCGTGGGCTTTGTTGATGTCGGCTGGAAAGCTGTAGGTCACAGCGGCGGGGGCGGCTTCGGTTTTTGATGATCTGACCGTCACCGTAGGTGCTGCGGCCTTCGGAGCGCTTGCCGAGGCAGAAACGGAGCTGCCGTCCGAAGACGAGGGCGTGATGGTGATGCCCGAGCCCTCGGAGCGGGAATAAAAAAACATGGCAGCGCCCATCATCAAGGCAACTGCCGCCACAGGAAGCATAAATAAAAGAGGCCGCTGCCGCAAAGAAGCCTTGGCAGTTTCGCTCTTGACATCTGCCTTGCCCTTCTCGCCCATAGCGATCTCTCACTTTCGTCAAAAATTAGGGAAAACCCTCACCCCCACTATACCACACCCTCCCCCAAAAGTCAAGTTTTTTTGATCCGCGAGATCACTCGCAAGCTCGTTCACAACAGCGAAATGTGCCGGGTAGTCCTCGCGATACGGTGGGGGTCAGCAGGATAGAGAAGGAGGAAACCGCCCCAACAAGGGTTGAGCAAGAGGATAACGCCCGAGCAAGGGTCGAGCAAAAGGAAACCGCCCTAACAAGGCTTAGCCGAAACCTCGCTGGCCACAAATTGGCCGGAATCCAAGGGGCGGCCTTAGCCCCTTGGCAGGATCCAAGGACAGAGTCCTTGGTCGCCGACCGCAGTCGGCGAACCCCCC
>CAMNBY010000328.1 GCA_946533615.1 uncultured Clostridia bacterium | reverse complement strand
CCGCCCCCTCAAGCCGCCTGCGGCTTGACGGGTGCTGACGGCGCACGGCCGAATCCGCGAGAACGGCGGCAAGCCGCCTCACAACTGTGTGATGTGCCGGGTAGTCCTCGCGACACGTTTTTTTAATCCGCGAGATCACTCGCAAGCTCGTTCACAACAGCGAAATGTGCCGGGACTCCCTCGCGATACGGTGGCTCGCAGATAGGTCGAGGCAGAGGATAAAGCCGAACGATCTCACATGCAAGCGGACGACATTAAAATCATCGCCGCAGGCGATACCTTTATCTATTCACTATTCACTCTTCACTTTTCACTATTTCACGCAAAAGACACTTCCGCCGTGTTACGGCAGAAGTGTCCGGGTAAAAGCTTATTTCTTTCTTATCACTATCAGGCATCTGCCGTCGCCGTTTGGCAGGGCGTATTCCTCGCAGAGTGCGACCTCGCCGCCGTGCTTTTTTATTGCCTTGTCCGCAGCGGCAAGCTCCTCCCTGCCGCCCGAGCCTTTGAGAGCCACAAAGACTCCTCCGCTCTTCACAAATGGCAGACAGTAGCCGCAGAGCTTTTCAAGATTTGCAACTGCACGGGCTGTGGCGGCGTCGTATCCTCCCTTGAAGCCTTCCTTGCGGTTGAGCTCCTCTGCACGGCCGTGGATACACTCGGCGCCGAGCTCCAACTGCTCCGAAAGCTCGGAAAGAAAACGTATGCGCTTGTTCAGGCTGTCCAGCAGCGTAAGCTCGATATCGGGTCTGAAGAGCTTCAGCGGACAGGACGGAAATCCCGCGCCCGTGCCGACGTCGATGAGCCGCGCTCCCTGCGGCAGCTTTGCTTTCTCGAAGGCCGCAAAGGGGTAGACGCTGTCAAAGAAATGCTTCACTGCAATGCCCTCGGGGTCGGTGATGGCCGTGAGGTTCATTTTGCTGTTCCACTCCACCAGCAGCTTTGCGTACTTATCCAGCGCCTCGTACTGCTTCTGCGAAAGGCCGATGCCGCCGCCCTCGAAGAGCTTGCTGACGGCTTCGTATTCGGGGATAAACATTCAGCCTCAGTCCTTTCGTTTCTGTGCCGCCAGCCAGATCAGCAGCACGTTCACATCTGCGGGGTTCACGCCCGAGATCCTGCTTGCCTGACCGACCGACAGCGGCCGCACCTTGCCGAGCTTTTCGGCGGCCTCGAGCCGCAGCCCGCGAATTTGGGAATAATCCGTGTCTGCCGGCAGAGCCTTGGTCTCCAGCTTTCGCATAGCTTCGACCTGCTCCAACTGTATCTTTATGTAGCCCTCGTACTTGACCTCGAGCTCGACCTGCTCCCTGACCTCGCGGCTGAGCTGCGGGCGCTCGGGGTCAAAGGGCGCAAGCCCGTCATAGGTCACCTGAGGACGTTTCAAAAGCTGTGAGAGCTTGATGCCTGTGGAAAGCGCCTCTGTTCCGAGCTCTGTCAGATAGGCGTTGAGCTCGCGGGAGGGCGCAAGGTTCACGCGCCTGATGCGTTCGAGCTCCTGCCCGATAAGGCGTTCCTTTTCGAGCAGCGCCTCATATCTTTCGTCGCTGATGAGGCCTATCCTGTGGCCGAAGGGCGTGAGGCGGCGGTCGGCGTTATCCTGACGCAGCAGCAGCCTGTACTCGCTCCGCGAGGTCATCATTCTGTAGGGATCGGAACAGCCCTTTGTAACAAGGTCGTCGATGAGCGTGCCGATGTAGCTTGAAGCGCGGTCGAGCACCAGCGGCTCTTCGCCTCTGATCTTCAGCGCTGCGTTTATGCCTGCTATGAGTCCCTGAGCGGCGGCCTCCTCGTAGCCCGAGGTGCCGTTGAACTGTCCCGCCCCGTAGAGGCCCTCGATGTCCTTGAATTCGAGGGTCGCCAGCAGCTGTGTCGGGTCGCAGCAGTCGTACTCGATGGCGTAGGCGTTGCGCATTATCTCAACGTTTTCGAGCCCCTTGATCGTCCTCAGGAATTTGAGCTGCACCCACTCGGGCAGCGACGAGGACATTCCCTGCAAGTAATACTCGTCCGTGTCAAGACCCATAGGCTCAATAAAGAGCTGGTGCCTCGGCTTGTCCGAGAAGCGCTTGATCTTGTCCTCTATTGACGGACAGTATCTCGGGCCGACGCCTTCGATCTGCCCGGAATACATGGGCGAGAGATGGATGTTGTCAAGTATGACCTTGTGTGTCTCGGCGTTCGTATAGGCAACATAGCAGGACACCCGGTTCCTGAGCTCCTGCTTGTTGTCAAATGAAAACGGCGTGATCTCCTCGTCGCCGTCCTGCCTTTCAAGGACATCAAAGTTTATCGAGCGGCGGTGGACTCTTGCAGGAGTTCCCGTCTTGAAGCGCCTGAGCTCGACGCCCAGCGCCCTCAGCGAATCCGAGAGGAATTTTGCAGGCAGCACGCTGTCGGGGCCGCTCTCGTAGCTCACAGAGCCAACGTGGATACGCCCGTTAAGATAAGTGCCGCTTGCGATTATGACTGCCTTTGCGCCGTAGCAGGTGCCAAGGCGAGTCTTTACTCCGCAGAGCCTGCCGCTCCCGTCACAGAGCAGCTCGGTGATCTCGTCCTGTTTTATCCGAAGATTATCGCACTTCTCCAGCGCCTGCTTCATGTAGACGTGGTAACGCACGCGGTCGGCCTGCACGCGGAGACTGTGGACAGCAGGACCCTTGCCCCTGTTGAGCATTCTGCTCTGGAGGAAGGTCGCGTCCGCGGCCTTGCCCATCTCGCCGCCGAGGGCGTCTATCTCGCGGACGAGATGACCCTTGGCGGTGCCGCCGATAGAGGGGTTGCAGGGCATATTCGCGATGCCGTCGAGGGTTATGGTGAAGATCGCCGTCCTCATGCCGAGCCTTGCGGCAGCAAGCGCCGCCTCGCAGCCCGCGTGTCCCGCCCCGACGACAACAACGTCGTAGCTTTCTGTCAGATCCATTATATCAGTTGAAGGGAACATGGACACTTATGGATAAGATCTCGTCCTCAATGTAAACCACATCCATATACGTATCGGTTTCGGCGTCATAGTAACTCCTAAACCCATAGCCGTCGCCATCGTTTTCCTTGCCGTAGGCAGCCTCAAGATCGGATACATTTCCACCGATAGCAGCGCCTTTTGCGGTCTTTGCAGTCTGGTCTCCGTAATACATGTTTTCTCCCATCTCTATCCTAATTATCTTGTCGTTGTTTACCTCGATAGTCAGCTGAGGATAGTAATACAGAGTAGAATCGGGAGCGTCGTCGACGCAGGCCTGACCTTGCTGGGGGTCTGCCGACTGCTTGCCGAGGCTCTGCTCGATCGCGGAGAAGGTGTCGCCGACATTGAAGGTCACGCCGTTATAGGTAACGGCGAACTTTGTCTCTCTTACAACAGGAACCGGTTCAGGCTCTGGAGCTGTTGGTGCAGGATCAGCAGGTGCTTCGCTCGAATCTGCTTCATCAACGCTTTCCTCTGTGGCTTCCTTTGTCGTTTCCTTTGTTGTTTCCTTTTTTGTTTCCTTAGTTGTTTCAGCGGTAGTGGTGGTAGTGGTGGTCTCTGCCTCAGTTGTTGTGGTCGCATCAGCCGAAGCCTCGGTCGCTGCGGCGGTGGTCGTGGTGCTGGAAGCCAGAGTCAGCTTGCCGCTGTCCTCGGCGGAGGAATCTGTCGAGCCGCAGGCCGTGAGGCACAGAGCGGCGATAACTGCCATTACTTTGATCGAATTCTTCATTTTTGATCCTTACCTTTCCATAATAAAAATATATATCCTGTCGGCATTGCCGATCACTGATAACTGCTTTCGCCGAGGGTGACAGTGGCTATCTCGCCGCTTGTCCTGTCCCCCGAGATAACTGTCACGCTGTAGTCCCCTGCGGGGAGATCGCCGTCCTTGAGGCGGACGGAAAAGCCCTGTCTGCCGTCCTTGCAGAGGCCGCTCTTCTCGTCAAACACGGGGAAGGCCTCGAGGGTCTTTGTTGCCCCTTGTCCCGAGAGGGTGACATATATCCTGCCGTCCTCGCCCGTCATTTCGGGGTCGATGGTGCCCGAAACTCGGGTGCCCGTTGCGGTCTCGACCAGCACAGCCTCGTTCTTCTCCGACTCATACACCGCTGATGCCGTGATGCCCTCACGCTCGGGTGCCGCCATTGCGGGAGGCTCGGCGATTAGGTTCCTCAGGTTCCTCTCCACCAGCTCGTAGACCATATCGGTCATAGGGCCGACGGACTGGAGCTCGGGGATAGTCGTCCGCGCGAACAGCGCCTGATCGTAGTTGTCGATCATAAACGGCAGCAGCGCTCTGCCGAAGGAGTCGCGCACCATATAGAGCTTGCGCTTTGTGGTGGGCTTTACCTTCTGGACGGCAAAGCGGTCGTCGTGGTTCTTCTCGGCGTCGTTGGACATGAAGATCTTCAGCTGTCCCTCGCTGTCCTGTGTCTGAGGGATAACGAAGCGATACTCGTCGAAGTCGATGTTGAAGGTGTACTGCTTGTCGAGGTAGTCGCCCTCGGGGTAGATCATGTCGTAGATGTCGCCGCGCCAGCTGTAAGAGGTGGTGTAGTCGGCATCGGCATAGGTCTTGTGCTCGCGGCCGAGAGCGTTCATGATCGCATCGTAGCCTATGAACGCACCGAGGTAGTTCCAGTGGCTGTCATTCTTATGATACAGCCCCAGCGACTTATTGTCAAGCAGCACCTGCTTCATGTCAAGGAAATTGACATCGCTCTGCCTGAGCATTTCGGTCAGGCGCGAGAGGTCGTTCTCCTCGGCCTTGATGTAGCGCGAGGGCATATATTCCGGATAGATCTCGTTTTTATTTGGCATCGGCACAAAGACGAAGCTGCCGCCCTTTGACTTTACGTTCTCCTGTATCAGCGAGAGGGTGACGACCGCCGAGCGGAGCTCGTCGTCGGTCATGGCGTCGCGGTCGAGGTAGTTGTTCTCCGTTCCGCCGTAGAAGAGCCAGCCGTCCTTTCCGGGGATAACGTTTGCCGTCTTGGCGCCGAAGGCTCCGCCCGTCAGGGTGTCGGCGGCATTCAGCAGGTAAGAACGTGCGGGAAGCTTTTTGTTCATGTAGTTATCCAGCTGCTCCGAGAAGCTTGTATTTATGTGCCCGTCGTCCACCAGCTTCGGGAAGGAGAGCTCCTCGGCCGTGTTCTCGAGGTCTGCGGACTTCGAGAACGGCATCATGCACAGCGGTGCACAGCAAACTGCAAAAAACGCAGCAACATATATTACCTTTGCGATCTTGTTCATTTCCTGCACACCTCCTCAGAACCTGAAATAAATGAAGGGATTGTACTCGCTTGCCACAAGGCTGAGCACGCAGAGCGCAAACAGTGCGAGCGTCCCGAAATAGGTCACATACTCGGCGGCGGGGGCGGCCTTTGTCGCGGCTATCCTCTCGCCGAGCTTGGGAACTATAGGCGTGGAGAACAGCACCGCTGCTGCCAGCGCCGTCAGGAACAGCGGCGAGCAGAGGGCATAGATCGCGGCGTTTTCGGGAGCCGAGCCCGCAGCGCCCGAGAACATCTTTCCGATGATGCTGAAGCCCTGACCGAGGGTGTCTGCGCGGAAGATCACGAAGGTCGTTATGATGACCAGCAGGGCATAGATATGGCCGATCGGGCGGAAGGCCTTTTTCTTTGTCGGCAGCCAGCCTGCGCCTTCTATCAGCAGGCAGGCGCCGTGCAGCATACCCCAGACAAGGAAGGTGAGGTTAGCGCCGTGCCAGAGTCCCGTAAGCAGGAAAACGACAGAGCGGTTGAATATCGCTCTGCCCTTTCCGCGTCTGTTGCCGCCAAGGGGGATATAGACATACTCCTTGAACCAGGTCGAGAGGGAGATGTGCCACCTTCTCCAGAACTCCTGCATATTCGCGGAGATGAAGGGATAGTTGAAGTTCTCTCTGAAATCGAAGCCGAACATACAGCCAAGGCCTATCGCCATATCGGAATATCCCGAGAAGTCGAAGAAGATCTGGAGGCTGTAGCAGACAGCACCGATCCACGCAGGGCCCCAGCCCAGCTCCGAGAGCTTTGTGGCAAAGACCGCATCGGCCACAAGACCCATCTGGTTCGAGATCAGCACCTTTTTTGCGAGGCCGACGATGAAGCGCTTCACGCCTCTTGCTGCTCTGTCAGATGAAAACTCGCGGTGATCCAGCTGCGCCTCGATGTCGTGATACTTGACTATCGGTCCTGCTATCAGCTGCGGGAAGAAGGAAATATAGAGCATCACCTTCATAAGGCTCTTCTGCACCATCTGTTTTTCGCGGTAGACGTCTATGACGTAGCTGAGACCCTGGAAGGTGAAGAAGGAAATGCCTATCGGCAGCCTGATCTTCGGCACGGGCAGGGACAGCGAGGTGAGAGAGTTGAAGGTCTCGGTCAGGAAGCCGAGGTACTTGAACACCACCAGCAGTCCGATGTTGAGCACGACGGCCAGCGCCACGGCTGCCTTATCGCCCTTTTCCTTCGAGGCTCGTATGCCGAGAAAATAATTGAGCACGATAGAAACTATCATGATAAGCACAGCCACAGGCTCGCCCACGGCATAGAACACAAGGCTTGCCGCCAGCAGCAGGATATTCCTCACCAGGTCGTTCCTGCATATCGCATACAGCAGGAACGTCACAGGCAGGAATGCAAACAAGAAAATAACAGAACTGAATGTCAATGTATTGATCTCCTAACGGTCTTTATTTGGGGCGCGGGGCTTTCGCCCGTACAGCGCCCCCTTATCATTCGGTATTGGCCGCTCCCGCGGATCAGTTATACGCCCAAGCGTAATAGTACTTCATCCTTCCGGGGCCATAGTTGCCCGAGGCCTTCTTTTCCTTCATAAAGGGCGCAGATCCCGAAGTGCCGAACCTTACTACCTCTATCCTCAGCTCGGCGTCACAGATGTAGGTCTTTCCGCCGTCCATGACCTCTGTCCAGGCGTGGATCCAGTTGGTGGTGCCCCTTATGTTGCGGATGTAGTAGTGATACTGGGCTACGGCGTCAAAGCCGACCGCCCTCGCAAGATAAGCCATAAGCGCCGAGTAGCGCTGGCAGTTGCCCTTGCGGTATGTGAGCAGGTAATTCGCAGCGTCCATCTCCCACTTGGGTGTCGAGAAATTGGGGTTCGCGAGCCTCTGGTAGTAGTAGCCGTTCTTCTCAAAGTGATAGAACAGGGTCTTGAGCTTTGAATATGGCGTGTCGTTATCGTAGCCGTATTTTGCCAGTATATTCGCCGTGTACTTGTCGATCTTCTTCTTGAAGGCCTCGCTGTCGGCGGTCATGGCGCCGTTCTTGTCGAACTCAAAGCCCTGAGCCCAGCAGCCCTTGGCTTCCTTGCCGTTTTCGTCAAAATAGTGGGTGCTGCCGTCGATCTTGTAGAAGCCGTGAGCCTTGACGATGTTGAACTCCCGCGAGGTCTTGCCCGTGTAGTTGCCCTTGCCTGTCAGCGTTACGGTGGCGGTGCCTATCGCCGAATTGTTCTTGTAGGAGATAACATAGTCCTTGCCGCTGACGAGCTTTACGCCGTTTATCTTAAGCGTCGGGCTCGGCTTGATGCTTTTTCCGAGATAGGTGTAATTCAGGCTCGGGATCGTCGCGCGGTTGTCCGAAATGTCGTTGGGCTTGATGTTGAAATACCTCACGGTCGTACCCGTGAAGTTTCCCTTGCCCGTAATGGTGATCTTTGCGGTCTGGGTGCCGACGTTTATGTTGTTCGAGCAGCTTACGGTGTAGTCCCTGCCCTTGACCAGCTTCACGCCGCCGACCTTGAGCGTAGGCTCGGGGGTACGCGCCTTGCCGGTATAGGCGTAGTTGAGATAGGGTATCGTCGCCCTGTTGTCCGAAAGGTCGTTGGGCTTGATGTTGAAAAATCTCTCGGTCGTTCCAGTGTAGTTGCCCATGCCCTTGATCGTGATCTTCGCGGTCTGGGTGCCGACGTTTATGTTATTTGAATAGCTGACGGTGTAGTCCTTGCCTGCGGCAAGCTTCACGCCGTCCACCTTCAGGGTCGGCGTCGGTGCAATGCCCTTGCCCGTGTAGGAGTAATTGAGATAAGGTATCGACGCCCGATTGTCGGCAAGGTCGTTGGGCTTGATGGTGAAGGTCTTCTCGAGCTGTCCCTTGTAGGCGCCCGTGCCGTAGACTGTCACCGTGGCCTCGCCCGCGTTGATGTTGTTGTCATAGTAGACATCGTAGTGCTCGTCGGGGAGCAGCACCTCTCCGTCAAGCGTTACCGTGACCTCGGGGCGTATCTCTCCGCCCGTATAGGTGTATGCGGTCTTGGAGAGCGCAAGCTCCGCCTCCGAGATGTCGATGAGGCCGTCGTCCTCGTCGCCCTGAGAGATCTCCCCCTGAGTATTCCCCTCTGCGGCGAAGGCCTTTGCGGGGGCGGGAGCCATCGACATCACTGCCGAAGCACCCAGCACCGCAAGTGCTGCCACGATAAGTTTTTTAAGATTTTTGCCTGTAGACATTTCTACCCCTTTCCGTGCTTCGGCGTTCTCTTTTCTCTGCCGAATGCCTGTGAAATTAGTTTTGCTTTTCATATTATCATCATCCTTTCCGGGCCTCTGCCCTTTCTGGTTATTAGAGCAGAAAGGGGCGGCTTTAGTTTTACGGAAAAGATGAACTTTTTGTAAATTTCAGTTTTCAGTCAAATCCCTGACGGCATCAATATCGCAGTCATTGACCATTAATCCCGCGTCCACGATATAGCAGGGCGTTTCGCCCAGCAGGAAATAGCCGCTCAGGTATCTTGTATAAGCCTCGCGGCTCACGGCCTCACAGGGGAGTATCTTATCCTCGGGCATCTCCTCCATTTCGGAGACGGTATCGGTAAGTATGCCGATATTCCCGAGGCCGCTGCGGGCGGCGAATTCTGTTTCGCATATAAGAATACAGCTGCGGTTGCCGTACTCGCCCTCGCCGAAGCCGAAGCGCTTTCGGGCGTCGATGACGGGGACGGCCTTATCCTCCCAGACACAGGTGCCCGCGAAATAGTCGGGGAACTCGGGTATCGGGTGGAGCTCGCCCGCTATCAGCACGGTACGGATATTATGGAAGGGCACGGCAAATTTCCTGCCTGCCGACATGAAGGTCAGGTATCTGTGAGTTCTGATCTGCCCGTTATTGTTTTCCATTTTATCACACTCCGTTTTACAATGCAAGTTCGGTCGGCGGCAGCAGCCTCAAAAGAGCTTAGGCAATACCGCACAACTCCTGTGCGTTAGATGCGACGACCAGGTTTTCGTCAGATTGCCTAAATTCGACGCAGGCTTGCTGGCGCAAGTCAAGGAGAATTTGGGTAATATGACGGAAAGCTGGCAAGC
>CAMNBY010000327.1 GCA_946533615.1 uncultured Clostridia bacterium | reverse complement strand
TGGTGGTCTTCTTCTTTTTCTTTGTGGTGGTCTCGGCCTCTGTGACGGCCTTGGTCGTAGTTTCGGGGGCGGTGTCCTCGGGCTCGGCGGTTGTGGTTTTCTTGGTAGTCTTTTTTGTTGTCTTCTTTTTGGTCGTGGTCGTTGCTGCTGTTGTTGTCGCCGCGGTAGTGGTCACGGGAGCATAGGTCACGGGCATCACGCGCACAGCCGGTGCTGCAGTCACCGAAGTTGAAGTAACTTCGGCGGCCTCAGCCGGCTCGGCTGTCTTGACCGCCCTGCTCGTGGCCGGCAGGTCCGCGAGGCCGGGAGCGAGCAGCATCATAACAGCGGCGGCTGCTGCCGTTGCTGCGGTCTTTATCTGCTTTATCCTCAATACTGCTCACCTCTTTCTGATACTCCGCCGTTATCCGGCGAGCGCCCGACAGGGCTTCGTACTCATTCTATAAACGACTTCATTCCGCGTTCGCGGCGGTAGTCCAGGTATTCCTCATAGGTACCCTCGCGGCAGATGCAGCCGTCGGGGGTTATCTCGATTATCTTGTTTGCGACGGTCTGCATGATCTCGTGGTCGTGAGAAGCAAAGATCACAACGCCCTTAAAGTCACGCAGGCCGTTGTTGACGGCGGTGATAGACTCGAGGTCAAGGTGGTTGGTGGGTCTGTCCAGCAGAAGCACATTTGAGCCGAAGAGCATCATGCGCGAGAACATACATCTTACCTTCTCGCCGCCCGAGAGGACGTCCACCTTTTTATATATATCGTCTCCCGAGAAGAGCATCTTGCCGAGGAAGCCGCGCAGGAACGTGTCGGTCACCTCGGAGGTGGAATACTGTCTTATCCAGTCAACGATAGTCATATCGCAGCCATTGAAGAAGGCGCTGTTATCCTTTGGGAAATAGGAGCGTGACGTAGTGGAGCCCCATTTCACGGTGCCCTCGTCGGGCTCGGCGTTTTCGGCAAGTATCTCAAAGAGGGCGGTTATGGCCTGCTCGCTCTCGCCGATGAAGGCGACCTTGTCGGTGCGCCCGAGGGTGAAGGTAACGTTGTTCAGCAGCTTTACGCCGTCAACGGTCTTCGAGAGCCCCTCGACCTTGAGTATCTCCTTGCCCGGCTCTCTGTCCATCTCGAAGCCGACATAGGGATACTTTCTTGAAGAAGCCGGCAGCTCCTCGACTGTCAGCTTATCCAGCAGCTTGCGGCGCGATGTGGCCTGCTTGGACTTGGACTTATTTGCCGAGAAGCGTGAGATAAACTCCTGCAGCTCGCGGATCTTATCCTCGGTCTTCTTGTTCTGCTGCTTTATCATTCTCTGCATCAGCTGAGAGGACTCGTACCAGAACTCATAGTTGCCGACATACATTTTGATCTTGGTATAGTCGATATCGACTATATGGGTGCAGACGTTATTGAGAAAGTGGCGGTCGTGGGAAACGACGAGGACGGTCCCGAAATACTCGGAGAGGAAGTCCTCGAGCCAGCGGATAGCGTCGATATCCAGGTGGTTGGTGGGCTCGTCCAGCAGGATTATGTCGGGATTGCCGAAGAGCGCCTGTGCCAGCAGCACCTTGACCTTCTCGTTGCCCGAGAGCGAGGACATCTGTGAATAGAGTATATCCTCGGGAAGGCCGAGCCCCTGGATAAGCTTTGAGGCGTCGCTTTCGGCCTCCCAGCCGTTGAGCTCTGCAAACTCGCTTTCAAGCTCGCCTGCGCGGTCGCCGTCCTCCTCGCTGAAATCCTCTTTAGCGTAGAGGGCGTCCTTCTCCTGCATGATGTCATAGAGCCTCTTGTTGCCCATGATGACGGTGTCGAGCACGTTATACTCATCGAAGGCGAAGTGATCCTGTCTGAGGACGGACATACGGGTGCCCTTGTCGATGATGACTTCTCCCTTGGTGGGCTCGATCTCTCCGCAGAGTATCTTTAAAAAGGTACTCTTGCCTGCGCCGTTGGCGCCGATTATGCCGTAGCAGTTGCCGCCAGTGAATTTCAGGTCGGCGTCCTTGAACAGCAGCTGCCCTCCGAAAGAAAGGGACAGGTCGTTGACTGTTATCATTTCATACTCTCCTTAATACTTTTTGTCAGTAACTTTTATTATAACATAGGTGGAAATATATTGCAAGTGGTTTTTGGTAAAAATACGGGGATAAAAAGCCAGCCGCCCGAAGGGCGGCTGTGTTTTTATGGAGAGATCGTCAGCGGTCTTTAAAGACCTTTGGTTTTTGTATGTGATTTGGGGAATTGACTTTTTTTCAGGTCTCAATTGAATCAAAGAGAATTAATCCATATCAAATCATAGCACTCGAGTTTTGTTCCATCATCAAGGTATAATGGTAAGTCGTCTAGAGTGTGCGTTGGTAAAGCTATATAATCGCCCAATTGTCGTAAGTATTCACTTCTAAAATGAATAAATTTGCCTACTGCTTTCGACAATGAATTAAGATCAATAATACTTTCGTCAATAATACATAAAGGTGCATACAGTAGTACATATGCTGTCATCTTTACAGTTTGGCCTTGTAATTCTGAAATTAGAAAACCTTTTTGAAAGACCATGCTATCCACTTTATTATTATTTGGATCATAAAATATAGAAAGACCGTACGATCCATTAAAATATTTGTAGGTTTTCATCGACAATCCTTCATCAGTTGCATTTGATTTTGTTCCTACATATGAGAGATTAAAATGGACTGATGAGTCTAATTTCTTAAGTCTATTCTCTGCTTCCTCTAATGTAATAATATCTTGGGGAACTGATTCATTTGATTGTACTGTCGTTGTCGTCGTTTTCGGTGCAGCTTCAGTAGCTTTCGTTGTAGTTGTAGTTGCTGTACCCAAAATACCCGGCGGATTTGGCGCTGTTGCCTTAGTTGCTCTTGACGTGGTGGTCGTCTTGGTCGTCGTTGTAGTTGCAGTTGTTTTTACGGTATTATCCTTTTTGCTTGCCGATTTTCCAGAAAAAGCCGCCGCAAATATGAACACGAACACCGTTCCGAGTGCGATCATAGCAATAACAAAGCCCCTGCTCGGCTTGGCACTTGATGTATAGCTTGTGCTCTGAGATGTGCTATGTACAGTTGTTGCTTCCTCGTTTCTTGCAAAGCACTTAGGACAAACGCTTTTGCTTTTGCTGAAAACATTTCCGCAGTTGGAGCACCGCACCTTAACATCTATTTTCGGAAGAGCTTCTTTGCTTTGTACATAATCGTTACTTGACAACTCCTCATAGCTCTCCGAATAGCACTTCGGGCAGGAGCTCCTGCTGTCGCTGAAAACCGTTCCGCAATCGCTGCATTTTCTTTTTCCCATATTTATACCTCCTATACTAAAACATTTTTCCGAGCCTTTATGCTCTGAACTAAGCATACCACACCCCATGCGCAGGATTTTGCGCCTGTTCCGCTTTTTTGCTGAGTTTATCAAATTATAGCACAAAATCTCAAATTTATCAACTAATTCTGTACATAATTCCACCGATATGATATACTATACGGGTATACTAAAACTTGACAGGAGTTGAAGAAACGTGGATTTTGGAAGCAGACTAAAGGAGCTGAGAAAGCAGAGCGGCCTGACACAGCAGCAGCTGGCCGATCGCATCGGCGTAACAAAATCGGTCATTTCGTTTTACGAGCTCCGCGAAAGATCGCCCTCGCCCGATGTGCTTGCGAAGCTCTCGTATATCTTCCATGTGAGCACAGACTATCTGCTGGGCATCGAACGCGTGCGGACTATAGACGTCTCGGGGCTGGACGACGAGGACATTCAGGCCGTTCAGCTGATCGTGCAGAGGCTTGGCGCAAAAAACAAATAATATGCCGCAGGAGAATTTTTACACCTCTCTGCGGTCTTTTTTTGTGTAAAAATACAAAAATAAAAAAATCTTCAAAACCTATTGACAAAGTAGGAAATGTATGATATAATGCGTATAACCTACTAAACAGATAGGAAAGAGGGAATTAAAATGAGACTCTTTTTTGAAAGCCTGCTCAGGCAGAATTACCGCTTCGGACGAATGTGCTGTTGTTGTTGAGATCACAGGCACTGGACAAAACTTGACAAATACATTATAATAAAGAAAGAGGTAATCATTTATGAGCAACTATAGATTTGAAACACTTCAGCTTCACGTTGGACAGGAGCAGCCTGACCCCGCAACAGATGCGAGAGCCGTTCCGATATATCAGACCACTTCCTACGTTTTCAAGAACTCGGCACACGCGGCGGCACGCTTCGGGCTTGCAGACCCCGGAAACATCTACGGCAGGCTGACGAACTCGACACAGGGCGTGTTCGAGGACAGGATCGCTGCTCTTGAGGGCGGCTCGGCAGGTCTGGCTGTGGCCTCGGGCGCTGCGGCTATAACCTACACCATCGAGGCGCTGGCACAGGCCGGCGACCACATCGTGGCTCAGAAAACGATCTACGGCGGCACCTACAACCTGCTTGCACACACCTTAAAGCAGTTCGGTGTAGAGACCAGCTTTGTTGACGCTCACGACCTTACCGCCGTTGAGACCTCGATCAAGTCGAACACCAAGGCCATCTACCTCGAGACCCTCGGCAACCCCAACAGCGACATTCCCGACATTGATGCGATCGCCGAGATCGCCCACAGGCACAACATCGTGCTGGTTGTGGACAATACCTTCGGCACACCATACCTTATCAGGCCTATCGAGCACGGCGCCGACATCGTTGTTCACTCGGCGACCAAATTCATCGGCGGACACGGCACCACTCTCGGCGGCGTGATCGTTGAGAGCGGCAAGTTCGACTGGAAGGCAAGCGGCAAGTATCCCGCCATCGCCGACCCGAACCCCAGCTATCACGGTGTTTCCTTTGCCGAGGTCGTAGGCCCCGCCGCCTTCGTCACCTACATCAGGGCGATACTTCTCAGAGACACGGGCGCTACGATCTCGCCTTTCGCGGCATTCCTGCTGCTGCAGGGCACCGAGACTCTATCGCTGAGGCTTGAGCGTCACGCCGAGAACACCAAGAAGGTAGTTGACTTCCTTGCAAAGCACCCGAAGGTAGCAAAGGTGAACCACCCGTCGCTTGCGGATCACCCCGACCACGCGCTCTATCAGAAATACTTCCCCAACGGCGGCGCAAGCATCTTTACATTCGAGATCAAGGGCGGCCAGGAGGAGGCTCACAGGTTCATCGACAGCCTGAAGATCTTCTCGCTGCTGGCAAACGTTGCGGACGTTAAGTCGCTTGTTATCCACCCCGCGACCACGACCCACTCCCAGCTTTCGGCCGAGGAGCTGGCAGATCAGGGCATCACTCCCGCGACTATCAGACTTTCCATCGGCACCGAGCACATCGACGATATTCTCGAGGACCTTTCTCAGGCCTTCGATCAGGTATAAGCCAAGAGCATGATACAGAAACAAATATAACGAAAGAAGGATCATTATGGCAAACATCTACACATCTGCGGCAGAGCTCATCGGAAGGACTCCCCTGCTGGAGCTCCGCAATATTGAAAAGGAGCTGGGACTCAAAGCAAGGCTTCTCGCAAAGCTTGAGTACTTCAACCCCGCAGGCTCGGTCAAGGACAGGATCGCCAAGGCGATGCTTGACGATGCCGAGGCGAAGGGCAGGCTCAATGCAGGCACGACCATCATCGAGCCCACGAGCGGAAACACGGGCATAGGCCTGGCTTCCGTAGCAGCCGCAAGAGGCTACAGGATAATCATAGTAATGCCCGAGACCATGAGCGTTGAGCGCAGGCAGCTGATGAAGGCCTACGGCGCCGAGCTGGTGCTGACCGAAGGCGCAAAGGGCATGAAGGGCGCGATCGCCAAGGCCGAGGAGCTGGCAAAGGAGATACCCAACAGCTTTATCCCTGCACAGTTCTCCAATCCGGCAAACCCCAAGGCTCACGTTGAGACCACAGGCCCCGAGATCTGGAACGACACCGACGGCGAGGTAGACATCTTTGTTGCAGGCGTCGGCACAGGCGGCACCGTTACGGGCGTCGGCGAGTTCCTGAAGAGCAAAAAGCCCGAAGTGAAGATAGTTGCCGTTGAGCCCGCATCCTCAGCTGTTCTTTCGACAGGCAAGGCAGGCCCCCACAAGATACAGGGCATAGGCGCGGGCTTTGTTCCCGACGTGCTGAACACCAAGGTATATGACGAGATAATCCCCGTCACAAACGAGGACGCTTTTGCAAACGGCAAGCTCATCGGCCGCAAGGAAGGTGTACTGGTTGGCATATCCTCGGGTGCTGCACTCACCGCAGCCATCGAGCTGGCGAAGCGCCCTGAAAACGAGGGCAAGACCATCGTGGTCCTCCTGCCCGACACAGGCGACAGATACCTGTCCACTCCGCTCTTCGAGGACTGAGCGGCAGATAACAGTACCTCTTAACGATACCAAGCCATGTAAAACCATAAGTTTCCGATAAACGAACAGCCCTGTCATAACGGCAGGGCTGTTTGTTTCTGTGTTGACTTTGGCTCGCGACGGTGCTATAATGATACCGGCACAGGCAGATGCCTGCACCGTTTTACGATCGGCTTGTCACAGCCGCACAAAGGAGGCGAGGACGTGAAGAAACTTTCCGAGCTTGAAGCTATGTACAGGGAGCAGGGCGATGCTTTGTATTCGCTGGCGCTGGAGCTGGGCGGCTCAAAGGATCGCGCCGAGCAGCTTCTCATACTGGCGGACGACGACTTTCTCGACTCGGGTCATCTGATGCGCGGGAAGCAAAAGCGCTATCTTTTCATGAAGTCCCGCCTTGAAAAGCACAGCGGCAGAAGATCCCCCACCTTCAGGAGAGTGCAGCTGCCCGAGGACGTTTACAGTAAGCTGATCTCGGGTGCGAAGATCTTCATAAAGTCCGGCGGCCGTGTCCGCAGCAGGCTCACGACCCTGATAGTTGTCGGCGTGATGCTTCTTGTTCTGGCGCTGCTGGCCGTGTTCGCCTGGAATTTCGTCATGAGCGACGAGCACCGCCGCCTCACCGGAGAGTTCTACGAGCGCAACGCCTCGCAGGAGGGCTGCAAAGTTTTTTTGACTATTGAAGATAATATTCCACAAAGGTCTTGACAAAAGGGAAAAAGTGTGGTAAAATAATTTAGTCGCCGATAGTCGGCAGCAATGCCCGACAGAACTGGACAGGTGTCCGAGTGGTTTAAGGAGCCGGTCTTGAAAACCGGTGATACGGCAACGTACCGTGGGTTCGAATCCCACCCTGTCCGCCA
>CAMNBY010000326.1 GCA_946533615.1 uncultured Clostridia bacterium | reverse complement strand
TTTCAAGGAGAATTTGGGTAATATGACGGAAAATATGCAAGCAGATAGCGTGCAAAGGCGTTAGCCGGTGGTTGTGCGGTGTTGCCTCAAGGAGGGCAAATCATGAACGGCGCACTCGCACATTTTCTTACCATAACAAAACACCGCCACGCAGTTATTCGCAACTGCTGGTACGCGGGTATTTTCTGGCAGGGACTGAGGCACGACCTCTCAAAATACACCCCCGGGGAGTTCATTCCCGGTGCCCTGCACTATCAGGGAACACGCTCGCCAAACGAGGGCGAACGCGACGACTACGGCTTCTCCTATGCCTGGATGCACCACAAGGGCAGGAACAAGCACCACTTTGAGTACTGGACAGACTACGACCCCAAAACGCGGCTGATGTCTCCCGTCAAGATGCCCCTGCGCTACGTCAAGGAAATGTTCTGCGACCGCCTTGCCGCAAGCAAGATCTATATGGGCGAGAACTATAACGACGCAGCGCCTCTTGCATATTTCATGAAGGGCAAGGCCACAAGGTCTATCCACCCCGAGACCTCGGCGCTGCTTGAAAAGCTGCTCGTGATGCTGCGCGACAAGGGCGAGATGAAGACCTTCGCCTACATCAGGCGCCTCAAGAAATACTGATGGAGAAGCTAAGGGTAAAAGAAGCGGTCATCGTTGAGGGGAAGTATGACAAGATACACCTCTCGTCGCTGATCGACGGGCTGATAATCAAGACCGACGGCTTCCGCCTCTTCCGCGACGACAAGCTTGCCGCCCTCATCAGGCGCTGTGCAAACGAGGACGGCATCATCATACTCACCGACTCGGACTCGGCGGGCTTTAAGATCCGCAGCCGCATTAAGAGCCTCTGCCCGGACGGGAAGATAATCAATATCTATATTCCCGATGTTCAGGGCAAGGAGCGCCGCAAGTCCGAGCCCTCTAAGGAAGGCAAGCTCGGCGTCGAGGGCATTGACATCGACACCCTGCGCCAGCTGTTTTTACAGGCCGGGGTCTGCCTCGGAGAAGAGCAGCAGCCCCGCAGCTTCGGCATCACCGACGCCCTGCTCTACGAGCTCGGGCTCAGCGGCAGCAAAGGCTCGCAGGAACTCAGGCGAAGCCTTGCGCGACGTCTTGGCCTCCCCGAGCTTATCTCCAAGAAAGCCCTCCGCGAGCACCTCGACAGGTTCGTTTCACAGGAGGAGCTGCGTGAGCTTTTGGCAATGCACGAGCCTGCTGAGAGCGAAGACCGCTGAGACCGCACACAAAACAACAGAAAGGAGGCAGGAGCCCACATGAATTTTACAACTATAATATTTCTGTATTTCTTCCTGCCTGCCTTTATGCTGGTATACTTTCTCACGAAGCCCGCAGGCAGAGCGGCTGTGCTGACTCTCGGCACCTGTACCGTCATCGCCTGGAGCGAACCGCTCGGGCTGCTGCCGTTTTTCGGGTCGGCGATCTGCGCCTACCTCTGCGGCATCTTCTGCTATAATTTCAGAGAGGACAAAAAAAGACAGCGCCGCGTGCTGGTGCTCAATACCGTCATCAACCTCCTGCTGCTGGCACTGTTCTGTTATTCCGCATGGGAGCAGCTCTTCGGGAAGGGGCTCTTTACCGCGGTCGGCTGCGGTATCTTTGCGCTTCACGCCATAAGCTACTGCGCCGACGTCTGCCGAGGCGAGACCGAACCCGAGCAGAGCTTTATCAGGAACGCCGCATACATCGGCTTCCTGCCCTCGATGAACGGCATACCCCTTGTCCGCCGCTCGGACATCTGCGAGACCATGAAGGCTCCCCGCATCAACACCACTATGATGGCGGACGGCATCGTCGTAATGCTCTTCGGTATCGCACAGAAGGTGCTTATCGCCGACAGGCTCACCGCCCTCTTCGAGGATATGCTCTACATAACAGGCGGCGAGATGTCGCTGGTGCTGTCATGGATGGGCGCATTCATCTTCGGCGGAGCAATGCTTTGCAGGCTCAAGGGCTACGCCAATATCGCAAGAGGCTTTGCAATGATGCTCGGCTTCGACCTCGGCCGCAGCTTCGACTACCCATTCTCAAAGCTCTCGCTGAGGGACTACCTCAATTCCTATAATATCCCCCTCGTCGGCTGGGCGCATAAGTATATCTACGAGCCCATTGCGGGCAACGAACGCAGCTACACAAGAAAGCTCATAGGCTCGGCAACGTCGATAATCCTTGTCTGCGTGAGCTACGCCCCAAGCATGAAGTACCTGCTCTGGGGCAGCGCCGCAGCCCTGCTGATACTCTTCGAGATGCTGTTCGAGACGCGCCTTGAAAAGGTGCCGAAGCCTATCCGCTACATTGCCGCTCATGTGTGCACCCTGATCGGCTGGGGGCTTATCTCTCAGCCCGAGCTCGTCACCTCGCTGGAATATGTCTCGAATATGTTCGACGGCGCAACGCTGCTGGACTATGCTCCGCTGCTCTATGTTCTGAGGACAAGCGCCCCCTACGTCCTGCTGCTGGTGCTTACCGAGCTGCCGCAGCCCATCAGGCTCTACAAGAGGCTCGAGAGCCGCAGGGTAAACGTTACTGCCATGATAAAGCCCATCGTGATCTTTTCGCTGCTCAGCCTCTGCACAGCGTTCATAATGGCGGAGGTGTAAAGATATGCGAAAGATACTTGACATGATCTCGATTATCCTGTTCTTTGCGCTGATCGGAATGTTTGCGGTGAGCACCGTGATGTTCGGCAGGCTTGCAGGCAAGAAGCACGGCGAGAGCTTTCAGTCCCGCCTTCAAAGAAGCGCCGAGCAGAGCTTCCCGCTGTTCGAGAACTGGCGCTCTGTCTACACGGCTCTGATAACCGCCGCAGGCCAGTCACGCATCGGCGACATCTACGTTTCCGACGAGCGTATGATCGAGATACTCAGCCGAACGGACGAGGAAAAAACAGCCCGCAACATTGAAGAGATAAATCGCTTTGCGGCGGCCTTCCCCGACGCGTCGGTCTACGCGATGCTCGTGCCGACCGCCTCGGGCATCTACTCGGCGGACCTTCCGATGGTCATAACCGCCACCGACCAGCACAAGCTGATCGACGATATTTATTTCAGCATCGACCGCTCTGTGGTCACTCTCGATGCCTACAACCCGCTGTTCTCGGCAAGGGACGATTATGTCTACTTCCGCACCGACAGCAGCTGGACGGCCGTGGGCGCCTACGCTGTTTACTCGAAGACCGTCCGCAAGCTTGGCTTCACGCCGCTCAGGCTCTCGAATTATGACATGGAATACGCCGCCCGTGACTATTACGGCGGGCTCTACTACCGTACATATTACGGCGGCACAAGCGCCGACACGATCCAGCTCTTCCGCAACAAGAACGGCAGCTTTGTCACAGGCGTCACCGCCCTCAGAGATGACGAGGAGACCGAGTATTCTTCATACTACTACTCGCCCGCGCTCAAAACAGACAACAAGCTCGACCTCTACGGCGGCGGAGACCTCTTTGACCGCCTTACCGTCAGGACGTCCAACGAGGGCGCCCCGAAGCTGCTCATAATCAAGGGCTCTTACGCGAATATGCTGGTGCCGTTTCTGACTCCGCATTACAGCGAGATAACCCTGCTCGACCCGAGAGCCCTCGGCCGCCGCAGCCTCGAGGAGCTTGTCACGGTCTCGGACTACGATCAGGTGCTCTTCCTTTTCGATACCGCCGAGTTCAGCACCGAGGAGATCAGATTGGGTGTACACCCGCCAGAAGCCCCCGCAGAGCCTGAATGAACCGAATGACCCCCGACACGGCGCTTTGCAGCCCCTCCGAAAGAACCGCCTCCCCTGAACGGGGAGGTTTTTTTGCGGCCTCATGATCGCTTGTGGGTGAGGCTATCTCGCGCCCGTCGATCAGCACCCTGTAAAACACATACTCCTCTGCGGGGGCAAGCCTGTCCCGCTCGGCAACGAGCCTGCCGCCGTCGTAGTATTTATAGTTCTGCTCGACAACGACCGCGCCGCCTGCTGCGGGATATTTCACCACCGCAACGTGGGTGCGTTCTCTCGTCTGGGCGAGGTCGAAGCGTCGGGGAGAGTCGGTCTGCTCGAGGGTCACGGTGTGGCCCGCTTTGCTGAATACCGGCGGCCCGTCAACGGTGTTGATGTCCGTGACAGACAGCCCGAAAAGCTCGCGGTAAAACCGCATTACATATCCCGCGCAGCAGTATTCTCCCGTGTCGCTTGGATAGGTGACGTAAAGCGCAGGCACTCCTGCAAGCTCATCGACCTGCTGGCCGTCGCGGGTGATCTCGACAGTCTCTGCCGAGCAGGGAAGCACGCACAAGGCCGCAAACACCAGCCCCGCAAGTGCTGCCACAAAATTCCTGATAATAAACACAAAACATCCCTCCTGCCCCTATTCTTGGCAGAAAGGATGTTTTTAATTCATAATGCATAATGCATAATGCACAATGCACAATGCACAATTATGGTGTGCGCGAAGCGCACGTTTTACCCTTTTGTCCTACGGACATTTCCCCTGTCAGGGGAATACTATTCGGCCGTCGTAACTTGTTGTAATGGGCACAATTCACGCTCAAATACACAATTCGGTTTTCTCACTAATTGTGAATTGCCAATTCTACCCGCTTCGCGGCAAAATACCGCCGCAGGCGGCACAATCATTGTGCATTGTGAATTGTGAATTGTGCATTGAAGTCAGCCTTTGCTCTCGCAGGAGACCACCGTGAAGCCTGTGCCGTCCAGGGCTGCTGCTGCCGCCTCCGCTGTCACCTCAGACTCGGAGATGAACTTCGCCACGCTCTTTTTGTGGGAGGCCGAGGTCTTCTTTGCGCCGAAGGCCTTTTCAAAAGCCTTGCAGACCCGCTCCTCACACTTGGGGCACTTCATGCCCTCTACTCCTATGATATTCTTGTACATAACTGCGCCTCCTTTTGTCTTGCTGTCTATATTATACCACCCCCGCCCGAAGATTGCAAGCAAAAAAGCAGGACGGCCGCAAGTGTACAGCCGCCCTGCCAAAATAGGGGGTAAAAAATATGAAAGCTTGGTTTGTCTTCGGCTCAGAGCTGCTCCTCGGGGGTCTCCTTCTTGCCGCACATTACTTCAAGGTTGCCGTTTCTCTCGCGGATCTCGTCAAGCATCTTCTTAACGCTCTTGGAGTCCTTGAAGATGACAGAATACTTCAGCCTGTAAAGGCTGCCCATAGCGGTGGTCTTTACGACCTCAAGCTCGCAGGCCGAGAGATACTTTTCAAATATATCGTCGAAGATCTCGGTGTAGTCGAGGGACTCGGGGATAGTGACCGTCAGTGTCTTTTCGTTCTCCTTGATGTTGCCGATGGGAGTAAAGGTGAAGATCAGAGCCACCGCGCAGGCGACCGTTGTGAACACTGCCGCCAGCACCAGCTGGTCTGTGCCTGTTGCAAGGCCAACTGCCATTGCAAGGAAGATACCGCAGATCTCCTTGGCGTTTCCGGGAACGGAGCGGAACCTTACAAGGCTGAATGCGCCCATTACCGCAACGCCCGTGCCGACGTTCCCGTTTACCATCATGATGATCACCTGCACGATAAGCGGCAGGATAGTCAGGGCGAGGATAAAGCCCTTGGATTTCTTCTGTTTGAAGCAGAACGTGAAGCTTATCAGCAGACCAAGCAGCAGCGAAACGGCGCTGCACATTGCAAAGGTCTTGTTGTCTATCGCCACGGAGGAGATAGTTGTAAGTGAAGCGGTAAGAGAAGTAATAGTGTTAAGCACAGTCGGTCACCTTTCCTTTTTCATTTTCGTTTTCTTTGGCCTTGCGGTCCTTGCAGACCTGCTGAAATGCCGAGCCGTATTTCGAGAAGGACGCTTGCCTTATCTCAAGCTCGTCAAGTATATGTACCAGCCAAAGGGGCATGGCGTTTGCGATCTTGATCTCCATTATCCGCCTGCCGTCCTGCAAAAGCTTCTCGCCGTAGGAGCCGCTTTTCAGGTCCAGGTCTTCCTCGCGGTAGGTGATGTTGCGGTCGAAGGTCACCCTAAGCTCGGGGTCCTCGTTGCCGAACATTGCGATGCGGTCATAGCTGAGATACATCGCAGGGGCTATCCCCGTGTAAAGCTTCATGAAGTACAGCAGCTCGTTTTCGATCTGCTTGTTCTTCACGCCGACTCTCTCGCCGTTCGTGAACCGCCTTGATTCCTCAAGCTTCATCGAGATCCTGCGCTTGTAGACAACGCCCTTGAATTTCTTCTTGACCTCGACGAAGACCGTCGAGTCCTCGTTCTTCGGAGTGCCGTAGCTGCGAACTCTCAGCTTCTCCTTGTAGATGGGCTTTTCCATCGACCTGCGCACAAGAAGATGCGTCGGAGTATCGTAATAGATATTGCAGATAGTGGTCTCGCCGTACTGATCGACTGTCATGTAACTGTCGAGGCGCTTCCTGAGCTCTGTGTACTGGTGCTCTGTGAGCAGATATTTCTGCTCGACTCTCTTGAACACCGCCTGAAAGCCTGCCATATCCTTACCCCCTTTGTCTTTCGTTGTCTTTATTATACTATCCCGACCTAAAACTTAACTTAAATCAATGTGAAAGCTGAGTGAAAAATGCGGCGCCTCAGCAGCGGAATACCAGCCCGAAGCTTATCCTGCCGTTTTCGGCCTTGCATTCTGCTTTGGCCTTGTGGGCGTCGGCTGTGGCCTTGACTATCGAAAGCCCGATGCCGTAGCCGCCGCTGCCCTTGCGCTGCCTTGCTTCGTCCGAGCGGTAGAAGCGGTCGAACAGCCGCGAGAGGTCGCCCTTCGGCGGTTCCTTGCAGGTGTTTGAAACACAGAGCCTGATGTGCTTGTGGGTGCGTTTCAGGCTGACTTCGATGTCGCCGCCCTCGTCGCAGTATTTAACGGCGTTGTCGGTGAAGATGCTCACTGCCTGCCTTATCATTTCTTCGCTGCCGTTCAGGGTGATGTCCCCGTCAACGTCCAGCCCGAAGCCGAGGCCGTGTGTCTTTGCGGGAGTCTCGAAGGCAGCTGCGGCCTCCTCGACTGCCGCGGAAATATCGAACTCTGCGAACTGCACCCTGCTTGCCGCCTCGTCTGTCTTCGAAAGGCGGACAAGGTCTTTTACAAGGCCGTCCAGCCGCTTGATCTGGTTCTTTATGCTCTCTGTCCATTCCGTAGGCTCGCTTGTCATCTCGATGACCTCGGTGTTGGCGGAGATTATTGCCAGCGGCGTTTTGATCTCGTGGCTGGCGTCGGTGATGAACTGCTTCTGCTTCTCGTGCATCTCGACAAAGGGGCGGATGACCCGCCTCGAGAGCAGCCACAGCAGTATGAACACCAACACGGCGCTTGCCAGCAGTATCAGCAGGGAAACTATAAGAATATTCTGCTTCTGCTGCAAATTCGTTCTTACGTCAAGGAAGACGTAGATGGTCTTGCCGTTCTGCTCGCGGCAGGAGTAGCGGTAGTTGTCTATCCTGCCCGAGTCCTTGCCGCTGTCGAGAGCCTGCTTCGCAAGGTCGCTTGCCTCGTCGTCATCGACGGCTGCGATCTGCGAGGTGTCAACGGATTTCAGCTCGCCCTCGGAGAACGTCGCCGTAAAATATCTCGTCTGATATTTGGTCTCCTCGTTTATCAGCTTGTGCTGCTTTTCGGGGAGGTCGCGGTAGTCGGTGTGCTCGCGCTCGGACGGAGGCTGCGCACCCATGCCGTCCTTTTTCCGCCCGAAGAACTCGGGGAAGGTGCCGCCGTTATCGAGGATCATTTCCATGAGCTGATCCTCGTTTTGTTTTATCTGGTAATAATTGATGATGTTGATAGCTGCCACAACCAGCGACAGCACGCTCACCATAGAGATCATCGCGATAAGCACGAACCGTCTCCGAAGCTTTCTGAACATTTATTTCACCGCCTTTTTTCGATACACAATGCTCTGTTCACGATGCACAATCGTTGTGCGCTGCTATTTGCTCCTGCGTTCAATTGAGTAGCCTACCCCTCTTGCAGCCTTGATCTCGATGTCTGCGCCAAGGGCGGTGAGCTTCTTTCTAAGGTAGGAGATGTACACCCACACCACATTGATCTCGGCGTCCGAGTCGTAGCCCCAGATCTTTTCCATAAAGCGCTCGGTAGAGATCAGCTGGCCGCTGTTTATCATCAGCATCTCCATGAGCTGGAATTCCTTGGAGCTTAAACGCTGCTTGCCCTCGGGGCCTTCAAGCTCGAAAGTCTCGCGGCTGAGGCTGATGTTGCCTGCGGTCAGAAGATTTGGCGCAAAGTCGGCCTTGCGGCGGGTCATCGCCCTTATCCGTGCAAGCAGCTCGCCCATTGAGAACGGCTTCGTCAGGTAGTCGTCAGCCCCTGCGTCAAGACCCGTGATCTTGTCGTCGGTCTCGCTCTTTGCGGTAAGTATCAGCACGGGCGAGGCTATCCCCTCGGCGCGAAGCTTTTTAAGCACCTCGATGCCGTTCATCTTCGGCATCATCAGGTCAAGAACTATGCCGTCGTAGTCGCCGCTCCTGCCGTAGGCATAGGCGTCGGCCCCGTCATAGACCGCGTCAACTGAATAATTGTTATGTTTAAGCACAGCGCACAGAGCGTTTGAAAGCTCGTGCTCGTCCTCTGCAAGAAGAAGTCTCATAGTATCGCTCCTTTTGAGGTCTTGTATAAAAATATTATAGCTCCAAAGCCTTAAAATTAGTTTAACACAACAAACAATAATTGTCAATCGGAAAAGAAAAAACACCGCCCGTGAAAGGGCGGTGAAATGAAGTTGTTTAGGCAATACCGCACAACTCCTGTGCGTCAGATGCGACGTCCAGGTTTTCGTCAGATTGCCTATATTCGACGCAGGCTTGCTGGCGCAAGTCAAGGAGAATATGGGTAATATGACGGAAAGCTGG
>CAMNBY010000325.1 GCA_946533615.1 uncultured Clostridia bacterium | reverse complement strand
ATTCTCGTCATATCGCTGTTATAGAGTATGCCGTCGACCAGCTTGAAGTTCTTGTTGTTCTCGTCAATGCTTATCTCGGTCAGGCGCTTGCACCCGATAAAGGCGTCGTCCGCGATCACTGAAACGCTCTTCGGGAGCGCAAGCTTACGGATGCCGCAGTTCAGAGCGCCTGCTTCTATAGTGGTGCAGCTTTCGGGTATCGTCAGCTCTTCAAGATCGGGACATTCATGGAACATATCTCTTCCGAGTTTTCTGAGGTTCGCCGAGAGCTTTACCTTTTTCAAAGTATAGCAGAAGGCAAAGGCAAGGGCGCCTACCTCCTCGACCGTATCGGGCATTACAGCCTCTTCAATGCAGAAGCATTCCAAAGCAGAGGAACCCCAGACTCTTCCGCCGAGCACCGTTACCTTTTTCAGACCTGAAACCGTATCGTTGTCCATAAAGCTGTGGACGTTGAAGGTGTAGCCAAGCCGTGCATCCTTGCCGTCGATGCTCTCGCCGAGGAATGGCAAAGTGATCTCCTCGAGCGAGGAAACGCCGTCGAGAATGTACTTGCCGATGTACTGCACCGACGAGGGTATCACAAGGCTCTTCATTTCGGTGAGGCCGCTGTCGGCAAAGGCCATTTCACCAATGTCGGTGACGGCGTCGTTGAAGCCGAAGGTTTTGAGCTTTGTGCCGCGGAAGGCATAGCTGCCTATCTCAAGCATACCCTCGGGCATATCGAAGCCCTCGAGCCCCGAGTATTCAAATGCGTGGTCGTAAACGCCCTTGAGCCGGCTGTCAGCTCCGAGGCCGACGCCCGTGAGCGACTCGCAGCCGTAGAACGCATAGTCCGAGATCTCCTTGACGGGGTCGGGAATGTCTATGTATCCGAGGCTCGAGCAGTTGTAGAACGCGCCCGTGTAAATGCCAGAGAGCCTGCACCCATCGGCGATCTTCACATTTTTGAGCTTGCCGCAGTAGGCGAAGGCATAGTGGTCGATGCTCTGGACGCCTGCGGGTATGCTGATGCTCTCCAGCTCTGTGCAGTTGTAGAAGGCTCTGTGTCCGAGGGTGTTCAGCCTGCTGTCCTCGGGAATTATTATCTCGCTGAGCTGCGAGCCCTCGAAGGCTCCGAAGGCCAGCGCTGCCGCCTCTGCGGGAACGGTGTAGCTCCCGCTCTTTCCTGCGGGGCAGGCGATGAGCCTGGTGCCCTGCTTATTGTAAAGCACACCGTCAACAGACTTGTAGGCCGTGTTTTCGGTGGCGGTGTTAATCTCCGCAAGGTTTTTGCAGTCCGCAAAGCAGAGCTCGCCCAGGAAGGCTGCTCTTGCGGGTATGGTAACGCTTTCAAGGCCGCTGCCGTAGAAGGCTTCGTCCCTTATCATAAGCTGTGCGGTGCCGTCTTCAAAGACAGCGCTTATGAGGGCGTCGGTGTTTTTGAAGGCCTTTGCGGCTATCTCCGTGACGCCCGCGGGTATCCTGATTGATGCAAGGCCGCTTTCTGCAAAGGCCTGCCTGCCGATCTCTTTAAGGCCCGAGGGCAGAGCGATCTCGGTAAGCGCAGAGTTTCGGAAGGTGTTCTCTCTTATCTCGGCAAGACCCGAGGGCAGCTTGACCGAGCGCAGGGACGCCGTGTCCTCAAAGGCCGAGGTGCCGAGAACGGCAAGGCGGCTGCCCGAGCCGAAGCTGATCTCCGAGAGGCCGCTGCCCTTGAAGGCGTCGCTCTCGATAACGGTGACGCTGTCGGGTATCACGATCGAGCCGAGGTTCGGGGTGTTCCGGAAGGCTCCCTTATAGATGCCCGTAAGGGTGTCGGGGAGGGTAACAGAGGTCACGGCCGTGTCGGCAAAGGCGTCTCCGCCGATGGACACAACGTCGTGCCCGTCGATGCTGTCGATGACAACTTCGCTCTCGGTGCCTGCATATCTGATAACAGAGGCCTTGCCGTCGTCGGTCAGGGCGTACTGCCAGCTGCCCGAGGTGATGACGTTCTCAACGCCCACATAGTAGGCGCCTGTGCCGCTGTCCCAATTCTGCTCGAAGCCAGAGGAAAGCACAGCGCCCTTAAAATAAACGTTCACGGGGGCTGTCTTTTCAAAGGCAAAGCGGCCTATCTTTTCTATCCCCTCGCTGATCGAAAGCTCCGAGAGGCTGCTGCACCCGTAGAAGGCGTAGCGGCCTATGGTCCTGAGCGATGCGGGAAGCTTTATGTCCGCAAGAGAGCGGCAGAAATAAAATGCGTAATTATCTATCTCTTCAAGCTTCGTGCAGTTTGATACATCGACCTTCTGAAGCTTTGTAAGGCCGTCGAAGGCTCGCGCCGAGATGCGCTTCAGGGCGCAGCCGTCTTCAAAGGTCACCTGTCTGAGCTCGTCGGCGCCGCCGAAAGTCCACGCGGGGACAGCTTCAAGCAGGCTGTCCGCCTCGAAGGTAACAGCCAGCAGCTTTTTGCAGCCCGAGAAGACCTCGAGGCCGATGGTGGAAACATTTGCGGGGATAGTGAAATCCTTGATCCCGCAGCAGGCAAAGGCCGCAAAGCCGAGCCTGTCCATCTCGCTCTCGGGCTCAAAGTCGATGACCTCGAGGGCGTAGTCGTTATTGAAGGCGTAGGAGCCGATGGTGTGTACAGCCTTTGGTATTGTGAGCGTCCCGCTGAAAGAGGGGCAGAACGCAAAGGCCGAGACGCCGATCTCCTCGAGCGTTTCGGGAAGTACGGGAGTTGTCAGAGCGGCGCAGTTCTCGAAGGCGCTGCGCTCGATGGCTTTCAGACCGTCGTTAAGTGTCACGTCCTCCAGTGAGGAAGCACCCGCAAAGGAGCTGCCCGCAAGCTTTGTAACGCTGTTCGGAAGAGTGAAGGTGCTGCCCGCTTTGCCTGCGGGATACTGCACAAGGGTCTTCATGTCCTTGCTGTAGAGCACTCCGTCCTTGGCGGCAAAATACGCACTGCCGCTGTCGGCGGTGATGGCCTTGAGGCTTTGGCAGCTGCCGAAAGCGCCCGCGCCGATCTCCCTGACCTTGCTGCCGATGTTGACGCTTGCAAGGCCGCTCTCGCTGAACGCAAGCTCGCCGATGTACTCGAGCGCCGCGGGAAGGGTCACGTCCTTAAGCTGATAGTCGGTCTCGAAGGCGCTGCTGAATATTTCCGTACAGCTGCTGTCGGAGGGGAAGACCACCCTTGAAAGCAGGAAATTGCCCTGGAAGGCTCCCTTGCCCACGGTGACAAGCCCCGAGGGCAGCTCAAGGCTCTTTATCGAGATGAACGCAAAGGCGCCCTCGCCGATCTCTTTAAGAGCGGCGGCCTTTGAAAGATCAAGGTCATCCAGCCCGCTGCTTGCAAAGGCGCTGGTGTCGATGCTTGATATGTATTTCGGTATCGTCACCTGTCTTAAGTCTGTGCAGCAGTAGAAAGCGCAGAATGGAATGTCCGTGAAGCTGCCGTTCTCGGGGAAGGTGACAGAGGCGACCGAGCTGTTCGCAAAGGCCTCTTTTCCAAGCGACGAAACGCTGTCGGGGATCTTTGCGGAGGAAAGCCTGCCGAAGGCAAAGGCCGAGTCGCCGATGGCTGTCAGGCCGTCGTTGAGCGTGATGCTGCCTGCTCTGCTGTAGGCAAAGGCAGAGTCCCCGATGGAGACCGTTGCAGCGTCTACGGTATAAGCGCCTGTTCTGGCGGCGGGATAATAAACAAGGCTGCTGCCGTCGGCAGTATAGAGCGCGTTGTTCTTTATGATATAGTTTCCGTTGTCTGCGGCGGCGGAGATCTCTCTTAGGGCTGTGCTGCCGAAGAAGGTGCGTGCGCCAAGTGTCTCCAGCTTCGAGGGAATGTAGAAGCTGCTGATGCCTGTGTATTCAAAGGCTTCTTCTCCGACCGAGCGCAGCTCGCTGGCTCTGCCGATGCTTACCTGACCAAGGCGCGAGCAGCCCGCGAAGGCGTTTGCTCCGATGGTCTGTACCGAGTCGGGGAGCTCGAGCCTTCTTAACGCCGTGCAGTCAGTGAATGCGCGGTAGCCTATATTTTTAAGACCAGAGGGCAGCACCAGCTCGCGGAGGCTGCGCCTGTCAGCAAAGCACTCCTCGCCGATGGAAGTCACCCTCCTGCCGCCGATCTCCTCGGGGACGGTGAGATAGCGCCTCTTGCCCGTGTAGGAGCGAAGCTCGACCGTGCCGTCGTCCAGTACCGTATAAACATAAGCGGTGGACTCGTCCTCGTTTATCCACTTTGCGTACAGGGTGACGTCCTCGGTGAAAATGTTTGTGTAGGGGTCGCATTCGTCTGTGCAGTTCGGGTCGAAGAACCAGCCGTCATACACCACATACTCCCGCTCGGGCTCGACCATGTACTGAACACCGCGTCCCTTTACAAACGGCTGAGTCGTGTTTTCGAGCTCGTCGGTGAGCATATCGTAGGTTATCCTGCCCTTCTCCTCGCAGACCAGTGCGTGAATGTCCAGCAGGCCGAAGCCGTTGACATAGTCCCTGCCGACAGTGCCGATGTCTGTGCAGGAGGCTCCGAGCATCTCGCGAAGCTCTGCGGTATCTGTATCGGGATGCTGTGACAGATAGAGTGCCGCCGCAGCCGTGACGATCGGCCCCGCAAAGGACGTGCCCGATACAACATTATAGCCGCCGCCAATATCTGTGGTGAAAACAGTTCCGGGAGCAAGCAGGTCAACGTTCTCGCCGTAGTTGGAATAATCGGCGATGGCCATGGTGTCGGTGTCAAAGGCGCCGACGCCGATAACGTTGTCAAGGCTTGCGGGATATACAGGCACAGGGCTGCTTTCGTTGCCCGCAGAGGCGATGCAGATGATGTCGCTGTCTGTGGCAAGGTCGATGTATTTCTGCAAATAGTTATCGGGAGAGCAGAAGGACATATTGATGATGTCCACGTCCTGCTCGATGGCATAAGCCACACCGAAAATAATATCCGAAGAGCGGAACTCAGCCCGCCCGTCAGAGACCTCGCACTTGATGACCAGCAGCTCTGCCTCGGGCGCTATTCCCGCGATGCCCTCGGAGTTGTTGAAGGACGCGGCGATCACGCCTGCCGCTGCTGTGCCGTGGCCGTACTCGTCCTCGATGACCGAAAGGTCATAGTCCTTGACTATCTTGTCCTCGGATGCGTTGTATGAATAAGGGCTGATCCTGCCCTCGAATTCGGGGTGGTCGGTGTCGATGCCCGAGTCGATGACCGCAACGGTGACGCCCTCGCCCTTTGCGGTCTCCCAGGTGTCCTTAAGGTCAAGGAACTCGAGGTAGGTCTGTGCGGGGTAATGGGGGTCGTCTATCCCGAAGTCCGGTCTTGCCCGTGAAACGCTGCCGAGCTGACCGTCGGCCTCGCTGGACTCCACAAAGCGGTCGGGCATCATGTTGGGGAGCCATTCCTCCAGCTCGGGGTCCTCGAAAACGTCCCTCGCGGTCATTCCCTCGGGAAGCCTGAGCACCGCGAACTCGCCGTCGGGCGAAAACCTTATCCCTGCGCCCAGCTGTTCCGCAAGCCTGCTTGCACTGCTGCTGCCCGTGCCCTCAAGTATTATCGTGTCCTCGGCGAACAGCTCCTCGTTTTCAAGAAATTCCTCGCGGAGCTCCTCGGCGGTCTGTTCGGGGTCGGGCTCTTCGGCGCTCTCGGGAGCAGCCTCCGTGTCGTGAGCGGTGTAGATCCCGCCTGCCTCGACAGCCTCGTCCCGGGCGGGCTCTTCCTCGGCAAACACAGCGGTGCCCTCCGCCCCTGCCATCAGCGCAGCAGCGGTAAGCAGAGCCACCAGCCTCTTGTGTATTTTTTTATCCATATAAACGCACCTGCCTTATCTGAGATCGGTTGACTATTATCATTTTAATTATAAAGTATTATATATTATAAGTCAATAAGCAAAACGCAAAAAGCAGCCACCGTCCTTGGGTGGACGGTGGCTGCTGTCTGTCATCATTCCCTGATAAACTCCATCAGCGGCTTTATGTTCGCCTTGTCCGAAAAATCCACGGGCGTGTCGTAGGCATCGAGCATTCCCTGCTCGTCCTCGGTGCGCTCCTTTATTTTCTGAAGCTTCACTTTCAGCATCTTCATAAGCACCTTGTCGCGGGCGGTCAGCTTAGAATAATCAAACCCCCCGCGCAGATAGAAAAATCCGATAGTTTTCTGCTGCTCTGCTGTCAGCACTCTGTCCCAGAAGACCTTCATCTCGTGCTCTCTCCCAGGGTTTGAGCCCACCGCGAAAAGCGCTATCCTCCTGCCCTTCAGCTTGTCAAGGGCAACACCGCACGACCCCTGTGCATCAGATGCGCCGTCCAGATTTTCGTCAGATTGCCTAAATTCGACGCAGGCTTGCTGACGCAAGT
>CAMNBY010000324.1 GCA_946533615.1 uncultured Clostridia bacterium | reverse complement strand
TCGGGCAGCTGCGGCCCTTCGCCGTTGATGCCAGCAGCGGCCTCGAGACCGACGGATACAAGGACAAAACAAAAATGGCGGCCTTTGTCAGAGCCGTCAGAGCGAAAGGACAGATAGTATGAACACTTCAAAGGGACGCTTCGGCGTACACGGAGGACAGTATATCCCCGAAACGCTGATGAATGCGGTGATCGAGCTTGAGCGGGCCTATGAGCATTACAAGAACGATCCCGACTTTATCCGCGAGCTTGACGAGCTGATGAAAAACTACGCAGGCAGGCCGTCGCTGCTCTATTATGCCGAGAAGCTTACAAAGGCGCTGGGCGGTGCAAAGATATACCTGAAGCGTGAAGATCTCAACCACACTGGCTCGCACAAGATAAACAACGTGCTGGGTCAGGCGCTGCTCGCAAAAAAGATGGGCAAGACACGCCTTATCGCCGAGACGGGCGCAGGCCAGCACGGAGTCGCCACCGCCACGGCTGCCGCCCTGCTCGGAATGGAGTGTGTTGTGTTCATGGGCGAGGAGGACACCAAGCGCCAGGCGCTCAACGTTTACAGAATGAAGCTGCTCGGCTCGAAGGTGGTGCCCGTCACCAGCGGCACAGCCACCCTGAAGGACGCCGTTTCGGAGGCGATGCGTGAGTGGACCAGCAGGATAGAGGACACTCACTACTGTCTGGGCTCTGTTATGGGGCCTCACCCTTTCCCGACGATCGTGAGGGACTTCCAGTCCGTGATCTCGAAAGAGGCGCGTGAGCAGATACTTGAATATGAGGGCAGGCTGCCCGACGCGGTCATCGCCTGTGTGGGCGGCGGCTCAAACGCTATGGGCAGCTTCTACAACTTCATCGGCGACGAGGGAGTTCGGCTTATCGGCTGTGAAGCCGCAGGCCGCGGCATAGACACCTTCGAGACCGCCGCCACCGTCAACACAGGCAGGCTTGGCATCTTCCACGGTATGAAGAGCTATTTCTGTCAGGACGAGTACGGACAGATCGCGCCCGTTTACTCGATTTCGGCAGGGCTGGATTATCCCGGCATCGGCCCCGAGCACGCATATCTCCACGACATCGGCAGAGCCGAATATGTTCCCGTGACGGACGACGAGGCTGTCGAGGCCTTCGAGTTCCTCTCGCGGACAGAGGGCATAATCCCTGCCATAGAGTCGGCTCACGCAGTTGCTTACGCCATGAAGCTTGCGCCCATAATGAGCAGCGATCAGATAATCATCATCACCATTTCGGGACGTGGTGACAAGGACTGCGCCGCCATTGCCCGCTACAGAGGAGAAGAGATCTATGAGTAAGATAAAAGAAGCATTCAATAACGGTAAGGCGTTTATTCCCTTCGTTACCTGCGGAGACCCCGACCTGGAGACCACGGGGAGGATCGTCCGCGAGATGGTGAAAAACGGCGCCGACCTTGTTGAGCTGGGCATTCCGTTTTCCGACCCCACGGCCGAGGGCCCCGTGATACAGGGCGCAAATATCCGAGCCCTCTCGGGCGGCGTCACCACAGACAGGATATTCAGCTTTGTTGAAGAGCTGCGTCGTGACGTCAGTGTTCCGCTGGTGTTCATGACCTATGCCAACGTGGTGTTCTCTTACGGGGCAGAGCGCTTTATCTCGACCTGCAAGAGCATCGGCATCGACGGTCTTATCCTGCCCGATCTGCCGTTTGAGGAGAAGGGCGAGTTCCTGCCGCTCTGCCGCGAGTACGGGGTAGACCTGATCTCGCTGATCGCTCCCACCTCCGCCGACAGGATAGCCATGATCGCCCGCGAGGCCGACGGCTTTATCTATATCGTTTCCTCGCTTGGCGTAACGGGCGTCAGGTCCGAGATAACCACCGACATACCGAGCCTTGTTGCGCTTGTCCGCGAGAACACGGACGTTCCCTGCGCTGTTGGCTTCGGCATCTCGACCCCGGAGCAGGCCGCGAAGATGGCGCAGTGCTCCGACGGCGTTATTGTCGGCTCGGCGATAGTCCGCAAGATAGCAGAGCTCGGCAGGGAAGCCGCCCCTGCCGTCGGCGAGTACGTCAGGGAGATGAAGAACGCGATCCGGTAAGCTGTTTGCAATGCACAATGTATGATCGTCCGGGCGCCGCTTTTTGCGGCGCTCGTTTTTGTTGCAGGGAGGACTTGATCCTTTCAGCTGTCAGAGCTGAGGGATCAGAGAATAAAACTGCTTAAAAAGAAATTAACAATTAGAGTGGTTGATTTCAAAGGGGGAATATGGTATAATATACTAAATTCTATAGTAAATGTCATTAGAAATTGCACTTTGAGAACAAGCAATAGTCGAATATATGCTTTTGCGAAGTTCGCAAAGCAGCATTCTGAGTGGCGTTTACTGTTACTATCGGAGAGAGGAGGCGTACAGGTATGGAGAATAAGAGCGTTGAATTGCTTGAAGAGTATTTCAAAAAAGCAAGAGCCGCAGGTACTCCCGACGAGCTCGAGGCCGCCGATAAACGGCTGACCGAGCAGCTTGCCGAGTGCAGCACCTGCGCAGGCTACGAGGCGCTCAGACAGCAGCTTAGAGAAGCCGCCGAGGAGCTTATGACCCTCAGAGAACAGCTCCGTGCCGTGAGCGGCGCCCGCCGTGACGAGCTCAGTGACAAGGAACGCGGCGAGCTCGCCAGCGTCACAGAGATACTTGACAGTAACAGCCTCTGCTATCACTACCAGCCGATAGTACGCGCCGACTCGGGCGAGATCTATGCCTATGAGGCGCTGATGCGTCCCGTTGGCGTCGAGGGCATCACGCCGCTGCATATACTTCGGTACGCAGCCCTTACGGGCAGGCTCGGAGAGGTCGAGGAAAAGACCTTCCTGAACGTGCTGGGGATAATCTCCGAGAGGGGAGAGCAGTTCTTCGGAAGACGGGTGTTCATCAACTCAATGCCCGACGTTCACGCCTCGGCCGAGAAACGCGCCGAGATAGACCGCCTGCTGTCACAGTTCCCCGAGAACGTCGTCGTCGAGATGACCGAGAACTCAGAGTACAGCGAGAGCACCCTCGAAACGCTGAAAACAAAGTTCGGCACCATGGGGATACAGACCGCGATAGACGACTTCGGGACGGGGTATTCAAACATCTCGAACCTGCTGAGATATACACCGAATTACGTTAAGATCGACCGCTCGCTGATGAGCGGCATCGAGAGCGACCAAAAGAAAAAACACTTCGTAAGAGAGATCATCGACATCTGCCGCGAGAACGGCATCATGTCGCTTGCCGAGGGCGTCGAGACCCAGGAGGAGCTGAGGACAGTCATTCTCATGGGTGTTGACCTTATCCAGGGCTTTGTCACCGCAAGACCCTCGCCCGAGGCGATAAAGGCCATACCCTACGCGATGAGGGCGAGGATCAGAGCTTTGCATCAGGAGCGTGAGGACGGCAAGGCTCTGAAGATCTACAGCGCCGAGAGCGGCGACCGCATCTCGCTCGAAAAGCTGATGCGTGACGGCTGCAACAAAATAATCATCGGCGCCAAGACAAAGAGCGGCAGCGTTTCCGTCTACGGCTCTGCCACACTTGACACCGATATCCACATCGAGATCGCCGAGGGCTTCTCGGGCAGGCTCGAGCTCGAAGACGCCCACCTCTCAAATCGGGTGACAAGGCCCTGCATCGACCTTGGCGAGGGCGTTGAGCTGACGCTTGCGCTGACGGGAGATTCAAAGCTCAAAAACAGCGGTATCAGAGTCCCGGAGAGCGCAAAGCTGCACACAGAGGGCAAGGGAAGCCTTGAGATCACACTCGGCAGCGCCGACTACTACGGCATCGGCAACGATATGGGCTCCGCTCACGGCGACCTGATATTCGACCAGGACGGCACAATAACCATCAACGGCGACAGCCACTCGGGAGCCTGCATCGGCTCGGGGCTTGGCGGAAGGATAAGCATCCAGCGCGGAAGGTATGTGCTGCGTTCGGGCGGAGGCCTGAGCGTGTGCATCGGTTCGTTCTACGGCCCGACCGAGATAAACATCATCGGCTGTGACCTGGAGGCCTCGGCCTCGGGCGCCATGAGCGTCTGCATGGGCTCGATGAACAGCAGCGCCGCCATTGGTGTGCTCTATTCAAGTATCCGATGCAGCGCCGACGGGCAGTACGCCGTGGGCATCGGCTGCGCGGACGAGCAGGAGCTGAAGTTCCACGCCGAGAGCATCAACATGAATATAAACGTTAACGCCGACGTTGCAACGGCAATAGGCGCTCTTTCCGGAAGCTCGGATATAACGATAGAGCGGTCGGGCACAAAGATATCCTCTGTCGGGACGAAGGCGCTGGTCTTCGGCGGCATCAACGGCGGAACAAAGCTCTCCCTCACGGACATCGACCTGACGGCGGAGCTTGCAACGACCTACAAGGTCTGCGCGATAGCCGAGGACAAGGACGTGAACATAGTCGGCGGCAAGTACAGGGTCGCCATGGGCGAACACACCGACGAAAAGCTGATATATTGAAAACAGGGCAGCTCTGCGCTTGCGGCGCTGCCTTTCTTATGAGGTGAAAAATGGAACAGTATTCAAGGACAGCGCTGCTGCTGGGAGAGGACGCCGTAAGCAGCCTGCGGGGCAAAAGAGTCGCGGTCTTCGGGATAGGCGGCGTGGGCGGCTACGTCTGCGAGGCGCTGGTGAGGAGCGGCGTCGGCCGCTTCGACCTTATCGACAACGACACGGTCGCCATGTCGAACCTGAACCGCCAGATAATAGCCGCAAGAAGCACCGTCGGCCGCTTCAAGACAGAGGTCATGCGCGAGCGTATGCTCGACATCGCGCCCGACACGGACGTGAGGATATACAACACCTTCTTCCTTCCCGAGAACGCCGACAGCTTCCCCTTCGGGGAGTACGACTACATCGTTGACGCGGTGGACACGGTCTCGGCGAAGCTGGAGCTGATAGTCAGAGCTGACAGGCTCGGCATACCGATAATCAGCGCGATGGGCGCAGGCAACAAGCTCGACCCCTCGCAGCTGCGGATAACGGACATCTACAAAACGCAGGTCTGCCCGCTGGCAAGGGTGATGCGCCACGAGCTCAGAAAACGCGGCATCAAGCGGCTGAAGGTCGTTTATTCGGAGGAGCCGCCGATCACGCCTGCCCCCTCGGGAGATGTGCCCGAGGGCAGCGCAAGACGTTTCGTCCCGGGGAGCACAGCGTGGGTGCCGGCATCTGCCGGTCTGCTGATAGCCTCCGAGGTCGTGAAGGACCTGATCTCGGGGAAATAGGATCACAGAAAAAGAACTGATGGTATCGCCAAGGGGTGGTACCATCAGTTTTGTTTATTCGTCCTCGAGGGGCAAGGTCTTGTAGTATTTTATGTTGAGTGTCGCAGGGTCAAGGGTCACTATTCCGTTGAAGAGTATCTCGGGTTCAAAGGTATCGGGGTCGATGCCGTCCATTATCTGCCCTTGATCGTCCATATGATTTTTGACGGAATTAAAAACGACCAGTTTGAAATCCATATCGCCAAGGTATTCTAAATCTGCATTTATATAGTGAGAGGGAGTGCCGTTCACGGGATAATTGTATGTTGTGCCGTCGGTGAATGGAAGACCGTTGAGCCATTGCTCGCCGCTCCCCGTCAGGTTTACTACACCGCCGAATGTGCTTACGGCGCCCATTCTTATATGCGAATTTATTCCGTCAAGACCCGGGTAGATCCATATCATTGACCCGTTATCAAGACATATCCCTCTGAAGGACTTGGTAAGGTATTTATAGCTTTCCCTGACTACCCAGCTTTTTCCGCCGTCCTTTGTTTCAACCAGATCATATGCATCATACAAACAACCGGCAAAACCAACATTAACAAACATATATCCGCAGCCGTCTGCATAGGCGTCGCCTAAGCCTTGCGCGTATGCATCTTTGAAATTTACCGTCAGCGTCTGTGGCTCAGCCCATGAGTACGAAGTGTAGGTATAGTCTTCCTTTATCGAATCCACCCACCTGTCATGCTCGGTGGGTTCTTCTTCCTCGGGCTCGGCTGCGGGCGGGGCGATGACCGCCTCGGTCGTGCCGCCTGCGGGTTCTTCGGGAGGCTCGGTGGTGGCTTCGGTCGTGGTCGTTGTTGTGGTCGTAGTCGTCGTAACCGTCAGGCTTTCCTCGGCGCTCTCGTCAACTATCTCGGGGACGGCGGTGGTCACGGCGGCGGTAGTCGTTGTGGTGACGGTCGTTGTCATTGCCTCGCTGCTGTCCTCGGGGTGCTGATCGCCTTTGAAGTGACTCAGCCGCGAGACACCGAAGCCAACGCCGATCACGATAACAGCCGCAGCTGCAACTGCCGCGATCTTGGCTCCTGCGGAGGAAGTGACCTCTGCGGCCTCTGCTGACGCTGCGCTCTCGCCCGAAACAGCCGCGGCTGCGCCCTTGCTGCCCTCGTCGAGCTCCGCCAAGAGCTTCGAGATAGGCACGGCGCAGAGCGTAACGCCGTTTTTTTGCAGGGCTTCGAGCTTCTTTTTAAGGCTCTTGCGGGCGTTGAAAAGCCGGGCTTTCACGTTGTTCACGTTGGTGCCTGTCATTTCGGCGATCTCGTTTATGCTCTTGTTCTGATAGTAGAACAGGAACAGCGCCTCCCGCTGCTCCGTCCCGAGGGAGTTTATCTGCTCGGCGATAATGGCCTTCAGCTCCTCGTTCTCAGCGTAGTCGGTGGGCAGCATCACGGTGTCGCCGTACTCGGCTTCAAAGGCCGCCTCGACAGCGGCGTCGCTGCCGTTGGTGCCGTCGTCGGTGTCAAAGATCACGCGCTGGTGGCGGGTCTGCTTTTCCTTGAATTCGACCGCCTTCCGCCGGGCTATCCTGTGCAGCCAGGTCGAGAAATATTCCTCGTTCTCCAGCTCGCCGATGTGCTTCATGACCTCGACAAAGCTGTCGGACAGCACGTCGTCGGCGTCCTGCTCCGAGAGCCCCTGCTTCATGATAAATTTCTTCACCCTCCCGCTGTACTCCCTGTACAGCTCCTCGAGGGCGGCCTTGTCTCCCGCCTTGGCTCTGACGGTCAGCTCCTTGGTTTCCTTCTCAGTCATCTTCTTCCTCGCTCTCGTACTTTTCTATCAGGTCGTCGAGCAGCCCCTGCTCGATCATGTACCTGAATACAAGCCTGATAAATTCTTCAAATCCCATTTTGTTCTCTCCAATAGTATAGCATTATTGCCGCGTGATTGCAAGCGGTCTGCTTTCTGTGTATTAGAGGGTGCAAGTCCGAAAAAGGTTATATGGTTTTGAAAAATTTTTTGAAAATATTTTGAGAAAATTGACCCCGCCGTTTCCGACGGGGCCTGAGCTTAGGGCAACACCGCACAACCACCGACTAACGCCTTTGCACGCAATCTGCTTGCATATTTTCCGTCATATTACCCAAATTCTCCTTGAAAGGCG
>CAMNBY010000323.1 GCA_946533615.1 uncultured Clostridia bacterium | reverse complement strand
AAAAGAGGGCGGGTCTTCCCTTCTTAAGGTCTCCCCCTCGCGCTCCCCCGTCCTTAATATCCTTTCCCGCCCTCTTTTGCTCCCTCGCAGTGAGAGCGTGCTGCTTTTGCTTCTTCTGCGACGTATCGAGATAGGTCAGTTCGGTCTTAACCGGCTTTGTGTGGTGTTTGTGTGGGCTTTCCGCTCTACTGTGGTGGAAACACTTCGGGCTTGGTGTGGTGAGACAGGATTTGAGACAGCTGCCCTCGTGGGAACTTATAGGCGGAGCGTTAATTGCGAATTGCCAATTAATCTGCTTCGCGGCAAGATTCCGCCGCAGGCGGCACATTCATTGTGCATTGTGCATTGAAAACCAGCGCAAGCCTTGACATTCCACTCGGAACAAGCCTGCCTAACGGCTGCACCGCAGCCTCATTCACAAAGGAACCCACCGCCCTTAGAGGGCGGCGCTGAGACTTAGGCCAAGCGATGAATTGAAACATTGGTGGGTGAATTAAAAAACTGCCTCCCCTCCGGGGAGGCCTCGCAAGGCTCCGCCAAGCGATGAATTGAAACATTGGTGGGTGAAATAAAAAAAGGGGTTGAAATAGTGGGGAGGGTGTGGTATAATCAAATAAGCAACGCCGCCTGTGTGCGGCTTCGGGAGGATATGACTTATGCCAATACAAATAAAGAAACGTGTTATTCCGACCTCGGAGAAAAACAGCTGCTTGATCGCGATATTTACCGCCCTTGCGGGCATCGCCTTCGGCATCTGCTTTCTGATACTGCTGCCCGACATCGACAACGACAGCGCCTCGGTACAGAAGGCCAAGACCATCGCGGTCTCGGGGCTTTACGCCGTGTTTGTGCTGCTTTGCATAGTTCACGCGATAGTCTCGATAGTCGCAAGCAAGAAGACCAACAAGATGGGTCTTATGCTCGGAGGCTCGCTGGCGGGCGTGTCGGCGTTCCTAGCGCTGCTGACCGTGAGATTTATGCTGGTGCTGCTGATGGCAGGCCTCGGCAAGGACGACACTGTCGATAAGATCATCGGCGACAACACCTACTCGGGATTCATCGCCGACCACGGGGCTTCGTTTGCCTGCCTCGTCATCGCGCTGTCAATAATGCTGGTGATCTCCGTCATCTCCATCATCGACCTTGCAAAGCAATGAGCAGCGCACAGAACAGCGGCCCCTGCGAGGAGTGCGCAAATTATTACTACGACGAGGAATACGAGTGCTACGTCTGCGGCATCGACCTTGACGAGGACGAGATGCAGAGGTTTTTGAGCGGCACCGAGTTTTCCTGCCCATACTGGTCAAACGGCGACGAGTACGCCGTCGCAAGAAAACAGTGAGCAGGAGCAATGACCAAAATAATATAAAAGGAGACGCCATGAACAGACTCCCCGACCGCAGCTTACCCCTTAAAAAGGACATCGAGACCCTGTCGAAGCTGCTGCGGCTGGCGGAATGTCAGGCCGACCCGCAGCAGCTGGCAGAAAAGCTTACCGCCCACTTCGGCGGCCTGAAAATGCTTGAACGCGCCGACGACGAAGCCCTTGCGGAGCAGGGTCTCGGCACTTCGGCTAATGCCCGCCTGCTGCGTTTTTTTATCAGCTTTGTCACAAGCCCCGAGAAGCGCGACCTCAAAGTCACCGACATTCGTGGGCTAAGGTACGCTATATTCAGCGCCCTCTGCGACCTGAAAAACGAGCAGCTGCTGATATTCCCCGTCAGGGACAGCGGAAGGATCCGACGCCCCGAGGTCGTGCAGGGCGACACAAGGATAATCACCGTGATGCAGCGTGCAAAGACCATTGCGTGGGAGAACGACTGCGGCTATCTGCTGCTTGCGCACAACCACCCAAGGGGCAGCTTCCTGCCCTCAGACAGCGACATTCGCTCTACCCGCATACTGAACCGCGAGCTCTCGGAGTTCGGGATACAGATAATAGACCATTTCATCGTCTCTCCGAACGGCATCTGCTCGCTGAAGGAGAAGGGCGAATTCTTTGACTACGAATAAGGACTGAGCGCCGATGAACAAAGCCACCCAAGCCGTTATAGATTTTGCGTTCCCGCCCTCCTGCCCCTGCTGTGGGGAGCTTTTGGAGAGCGGGCAGCTCATCTGCGGCCAATGCGAGGAAAAGCTTGAGCCCGCAAGGATAGCCGCTGACGCTCCCGAGGGCTGCGAATATGCTGCCTCGGCCTTTATCTACGACGGCGCCGCCAAAAACGGAGTGCTGGCTCTGAAAGAGGGCGAAGGCCGCAGCTTCGCGGTCTACGCGGCAGACCTGCTTGCCGGGAGGCTCGGCGGGAACAGCGCGACTCTTGTGACCTCGGTGCCGATGCACCCGTTCAAGCGGGCACTGAGAGGCAAGGATCAGGCGGAGGTCTTCGGGCGGCTGCTGGCCGAGCGCCTCTCGCTGCCATACGAAAAAGGGCTGCTGCGGTGCAGGTTCAGCCGCAAGCACCAGCACGACCTGGACGCCCCCGAGCGCCGCATCCACGCCGAGAGCATCTTTGAAAAGGCCAAGGCCGCCCGCGATCTCTCGGGCGAGCGCGTCATGATCTGTGACGATATCCTGACCACGGGCTCGACAGTCTCGGCCTGCGCAAGGCTTCTCCTTGATCTTGGAGCCAAAGAAGTCGGCGCCGTGACCATCTGCAAAACTTCTTTTTAAGTCGCGGTGCTAAGGCCGCACGGGCCGATACGCGAGATCGGCGGCAAGCCGCCTCACAACTGTGTGAGCCGAAAGATATCCCTCGCGATACGGTGGGGGTCAGATGGATCTGTGTGGGAAGATAACGCCCTCGCAAGGGTCGTGCAGGAGGGGAGAAATTGATAGTTGATAGTTGATAATTTTTTCAATGCACAATTCACAATGCACAATGCACAATTGGGTTGACAGCTGCCGTGAGTGTCGGCTTTGCGAAAAACCCGCCGAAGGCGGCACCGCCCATTATCAACTATCCATTTGGGGCTATCAATTCAGCACAGCACAAAGCCATAATAGAACCACCCGCAAACAAGCCTGCCTAACGGCTGCACCGCCGCCTCATTCACAAGATGAAACTGCCTCCCCTCCGGGGAGGCCTCGCAAAGCCCTGTCAAGCGCTCGGTTGAAAGCCGGTGGGGGAATTAAAAAAAATTAAAATAGTAATATTTGGTGGTTTTATTTTAATATTGACAAACTGGGCGTTTTTTTGTATAATAAAAATTAGCACACTAAGGTGCAGCTTGTGTAAATTAGTCGCTCGGAGCTCGGGAAACACAGATATATCCCTTGTTCTGACGCCCGGAAAGGATAGGTCTTTTATATGAAAATCAAAAAAGCTGCGATAAGCGCGCTTGTTTCGCTGATGCTTCTGGCTCAGGCGATGATACCCGCGACAGCCGCCGAGGCGCAGACGATCGAAGCCCCTCAGACAGCCGAGGAAACAGCAGTCAGTGTTGAAGCTGACGAAGAGCCCGAGGCAGATGCGGAAGCAGCCGACGAGCAAACGATCTCGCTCGAGGCCGCCGAGTCCGCAGGAACGAGCGGGCTTGCTTTGTCCTCTGCCGAGGAAGGCAGCAAGAAAGAGCAGGAGTACCTTGAGAAAAACCCCGAGCTTGCCGAGCTTGGCGAGTATGTCTTCGAGGGCGATACCGTCCCCTGCTCCGAGAACGACCCCTCTTACCATAAGTATATCTCCTCCCTGATGGATCAGGGGCTGGGAAATACCGTGTCGCTTGACAAGGCTCTCGGAATGAGGGTGCTCACCTCTTATGTCTATAACAGCGATAACCTTGTCCATCAGGCCCGCTTCGCCAACAGCCGCAAGACCTACGGCATCGACGTTTCCTACTATCAGGGAAATATCGACTGGGCGAAGGTAAAGGCCGAGGGCTACAGCTTTGCAATACTCAGAGCGGGCTACAGAGGCTACGGCGCCGCAGGAACTCTCGTGCTGGACGATAAGTTCCAGTCCTACCTCATCGGTGCAAAGGCCGCAGGGCTTGACGTCGGCGTTTACTTCTATACGCAGGCCATCACCGTCGCCGAGGCTCGCGAGGAGGCCGACTTCGTCTACAAGTACATCAAGGGCACAAAGCTTGAGCTGCCTGTCTATTTCGATATGGAAACCGTCGAAAACGCCAAGGGCAGACTTGATAACGCAGGCCTTACCAAAGCACAGAAGACCGAGATCAACAAGGCCTTCTGCGAAAGGATAAAAAGCTACGGCTACGCCCCCGGTATCTACACCAATATCAGCTGGTATACCTACTGGCTCAACGGCGAAGAGCTCTCTGCCCTCTATCCGATCTGGCTGGCGAATTACACCATGCAGACCAAGTTCGAGGGTCCCTTCAATATCTGGCAGTACGGCTACGGCGTTGTGAACGGCATCGCGGGCTATGCCGACCTGAATGTAAAGTACGATAACTCCGAGCCTCCCGAGACAGTTGAAAACCTTGCAGTTTCGGGAGCGGTGTCCGACAGCGCGAAGCTTACCTGGAGCGCCTCGAGCGGCAGCACGGCCTATGACGTCTTCAAGAATACAAGCTCGGGTGCCGAGATAGTCAAGAACGCAACAGGCACCTCCGCCACCATCGCCCTCACGGGCAGCCTGACGACCTATTACGTCAAGGGCTATTACCTTGTGAACAACCAGAAGATATACAGCGCCCCCTCAAACGAGATCGTCCTTAAAAAATCTGCGCCTACCGCTCCGTGGCAGACGACGCAGACCACATCGTCGATCAAGCTCACCTGGAACAAGGTGACGGACGCCGACGAGTATGCAGTGCAGATCTACAACGAGAGCACGGGCAAATATTACAACAAGACCAAAGTTACCACAAACAGCTGCAACGTCACAGGCCTCGACGCAGGCACAAAATATAAGGTAAGGATCCGCTGCTACTTCAAGGAGAGCGACGGCACCACGACCACGGGCAGCTACGGCGGTGAAGCCATCGTCGCCACCATGCACGCAGCTATCGCGGCGCCGACCTTCGTTTCAAAGACCGACACCAGCATCACCCTCTCGTGGAGCAAGGCCGCAGGTGCTGCGGGCTATCAGGTGATCTACTACAGCTCCGCTGCGGGCAAGTATGTCGAGCTTAAAAGAACCACCTCGACCAAGGCCACGCTTACAGGCCTCACAAAGGGCACCATCTATTTCTTCAAGGTCAGCCCCTACCACAACGCCGATGTGGGCTGCATCATAGGCGAGAACTCCGAAGGCCTGCTCTGTGCGACCCGCTGCGACGCTCCCGCAAGCTTCACCTGCACGTCCGATGACAGCACGGGCAACACCACCTTCAAGTGGTCGGCGGCCTCGGGCGCAAACGGCTACAGGCTCTATATCTCGAAGAACGGAGCAGAGGCTCAGCCAATGGCCGAGACCGAATCCCTCAGCACGACCGTCAAGAATCTTAACAACGGCGTTTACACCGCCTACCTCAGACCCTACATCAAGCTCGACGGCGTAAGATACTACGGCACGAGCTCGGAGGAGACAGGCTTCGTTATCGGAAAGAAGGCACCCACCCCGAGGGTCGCAGCAGTCACCTCACGCACAGTGAGCCTCAGCTGGGACGCCGTTCCCGGAGCCTATCAGTATCACACCTATGTCTACAACACGGAGACAGGCGTCTATAACCGCAAGGGCACTCTGAACAGCAGCACCCTGACCTACACCTTCTCCGACCTTGAACCCGAGACCAAGTACACCTTTAAGGTAAGGACGTACTACAAGAACGGCGAGTACAAGTATTCCTCGGCGGTAAAGACCACCACCCTCGAGCTCTCTGCGAACGACATCGCAAACTGCAAGGTGACTATCCCCTACGCCTCCTACACCTACCGCGGAAGAGGCATCAAGCCCACCGTCACCGTCAAGGACAACGGCACGAAGCTTACGCTCAACAAGGATTACAAGCTGAGCTACAGCAACAACACAAACGTCGGCACCGCCACGATCTCAGTAACAGGCATCGGCGACTACACGGGCGTTTACAAGAAGACCTTCACCGTCAAGGCGCTGGACGTTTCCTCAAGCTACGCAAAGCTGACTATTCCCTACGCCTCCTACACCTACACGGGATTTTTGTTAAAGCCCGAAGCCACCCTGCGCTTCAAGGACGGCACCGCGATACCGAAGAGCGAATACTCTGTGAGCTACTCGAAGAACAGGGCTGTCGGCCTTGCCGAGATAACAGTTTATCCCGCAGGCAGGAACGTGACGAGCAGCTTCACCCGAACCTTCGTGATAAAGCCCGAGAAGAACAAGATAACCTCGCTGACCTCGACAAAGAGCGGGGCGTTCACCCTTAAATGGAACGCCGCCACCGCAGGCGCCACAGGCTATCAGGTGCTTTACTCCACGACCCCGGACTTCTCGTCGAACGTTCACTCCTGGTCCACCACGAACCTTTCCGACCTGACGGAGAATTTCTCGAGCGTTCCCAAGAGCGGCGAGACCTGGTACGTCAAGGTGCGTTCCTACATTGCGGCGAACAACACGCGCTACGGCAACTACAGTGCGGTAAAGACCGTCAAGGTAAAATAAGACAGTCAAAGCCCCGTCAAAGGCGGGGCTTTATTTTTTTTTGAAATTTTTTCAAAATTGCTTTAACCTTTTGGGGACTTGCGGCCTCTAATAATCAAGAGCAGAGAAAAGCGCTCCGTAACAAAATACATATTTGGAGGTAAAAACAATGTTAAAGAAGATCACAGCAATCATGGCAGCAGCAGTAATGACCCTGAGCCTCGCGGCCTGCGGCAGCAGCGACGACAGCGAGAGCAGCGGCGTGTACATCACAAAGAAGAAGAACACGGGCAAGACCACCACCGCCGCAGAGGCGGCTATCCCCGAGGCCGAGGACTCTGACGGCTCGGAAGCCGCCGATTCCGAAGCAGAGCCCGAGCCCGAAATGACGCTCGAGGAATATCTGCAATCGGGAGTGTGGGTGTATACCGATGAGACATTCGCCGAGATAAGGGAAGAAGCAGAGGCTCGCAAGCCTGATATCAATGACCCCATGGATGAAATTTTTTGGAATTCATTCTGGACTAATGTTACTTTTTGGGATCACAGATCAGTTTTTATCCCTTCTCTTCCCGGTTATATCTGGGATTCAGATACACTCTATTATTGCGATAGAAAAGATGCTTACGATCCTAAAAAATCGTATGAAATAACTATTGAAACAAGCGGCTCCGGCGATGAATACAGCGGTGAGATAGAGAACGACCGCATAACTCTTACTTTGTCCGATAAGCAGGAACCAAGCAGCTATGCTCTGCATACCAAGAATCCCATTACCCTTGTAAGGAAAGAACGTATACCCATGGAACAGCAGCTCAAGGACGTTGTCGGCACTTTCAAGCTGGTTCAGGACGACAGCATATTCGGAAGTCTTGACGAGGAGTCCCAAAAGGCATACGACTATATCCGAGGCAGCGGCACTATTACTATCCGCGAGGACGGCACCTGCTTGAATCAAAAAGGCGAAGAGACAACCGTTACTTTTTTTGATCCTGATGATCATAATTTTGATCTCGCATATTTAGGAGGGCTCCAAATAAATTATCTATACAGAGAAAATGAGGATATTCTTTATGCAACCTATAATAGTGCTAATAAATTTTACTACCGCCTTGAAAGGGTAAACTAAGAACTAAAAGACACTCTCAGATAACACCGCAAAAGAAAGAAGCCGCCCCGAGGGGCGGCTCTTTCGGAAAGTAAGGAAAGTAAAATGAATTGAAAGTGGTCGTTCGGTATCAGGAGAGCTCCTCTTTGATCTTGATGTAGTCCTGCATGAGCTGGACTGCGCCCTCGATCCCTGTTTTAGAGGAGTTGATGCAGAGGTCATAGTTCTTGGCCTCGCCCCATTTTCTGTCGGTGTAGTAGTTGTAATAATTAGCACGGCGCTTGTCGGTCTTGCGGATAAAGTCCTCGGCCTTGTTCTTCTCGATGTCGTAGCGCTCGAGGATACGGCGCTTCTTGTGCAGCATATCTCCGCTGATGAAGAAGTTTATGACATTATCCTGATTTCTGAGGACATAGTCGGCACAGCGCCCGACGATAACGCAGGGGCCTTTTTCCGCCAGCTGTCTTATCACGTCGAACTGGGCAAGGAAGATCTTCTGGTTAAGTGGCAGCTCGGTGTTTATCCTGCCGTCAGAGCCGACCGGATAGCTGCCCATAACAAGAGAATAGAGAAAGCTGTTCGTATAATTCTCGTCATGCTTAACGAAAAGTTCTTCACAGATGCCGCTTTTCTTTGACGCGATCTCAAGGAGCTCCTTGTCATAAAAATCTATATTCAGGCTATCGGCAAGCAGCTTGCCTATCTCGCGCCCTCCGCTTCCGAATTCTCGGCTGATTGTGATTATTGATCTCATAACAAAGCCTCCTTTGCGCAGAATTGATATTGGCGATACCTCACGACCCACGGCTGACGCACAGGTGTCATGCGGTGCCGCCTATGATAATTTTATCATATCCGAGCATTTTCTCTGCCCGTAAAATTATTATATCATAAATTTTGTACTTTGTACACAAAATTTCACAAAAAACCTGCACAAATTTATCCCATTTGTCTTGTGCATTTTTTTTAATTCCCCTACCAGCTTTCAATCGGGCGCTTGGCTGGGCTTTGCGAGGCCTCCCCGGAGGGGAGGCGGTTTTTTAATTCCCCCACCAGCTTTCAATCGAGCGCTTGGCACAGCTTTGCGAGGCCTCCCCGGAGGGGAGGCAGTTTCACTTTGTGAATGAGGCGGCGTCCTTGCCGTTGGGGTGCCTTGTTCCGAGTGGAACGTCAGGGGGCGGGGAAGATCAAAACGCTCTTTTGTTACAATTATTCCGCACCGACAAAAGCCCCCGACCCGAAAGGCCGACCGGCCGGATCAGCGCCGAAGGCGACACCATAACTCTTCATTCTTCACTATTCTCTGAGCGAAGCACAGCAAATTTGCAGGCTAATGATCCAGCCGCCTTTGCAGCTTTTCAAGCAGCTTCTTTTCCTTTCGCGAGACCTGCACCTGCGTCATTCCCATGATCTCGGCTGTTCTTTGCTGTGTGCGCCCAAGGTAATACCTCAGCATTATCAGTCTTTGCTCTTCGGGCTCCAGCTCCTGCAAGGCCTGCCGCAGCGAGAGCTTGTTGGTGATCTCGATATCAGGCGCCTCAACGGGTATGTCGAACTCTGCGCCGTCGTCCTCTCCGCCTGCTGTAAGACTCAGGGGCGGCGCCGCGACAGCAAGCGCCTCGGTCACGGTCTCCCTGCTCTCGCCGCAGATCTCGCAAAGCTCTGTGACAGAGGGTTCGCGGCCGTTTTGCAGGGCAAAGCTTTCCCTTTGCCGGGCAAGCTTCAGGGAGAGCTCTTTCAGGCTGCGGCTGACTTTGACAGCTCCGCCCTCGCGGAAAAGGCGCTTGATCTCGCCGAGTATAACGGGGACGGCGTAGGTGGAAAACTTTACGCCTCTGCTGCTGTCGAAGGCTCGCGCTGCTTTTACAAGCCCCATACAGCCGGCGCCGTATAGGTCGTCATACTCGATGCCTTTGCCGCGGAAGCGGTTTGCGCAGAGGTGGACGAGCCCGAGGTTTTCCTCCGAGAGCCTGCGGCGGTCGGTCTGTGTCACGGGCGTGTCCTGGTCGTGAGGGTACGCTGCATGGTGACTGTCGTGCCCCGTCCCCTGCGGCTGGTGACTCTGAGGCTGTCGGTAAAGCTTTCCATTATTGCAAAGCCGAGGCCTGCGCGTTCCTCGTCGGGGGCGGTGGTGAAGAGCGGCTCGCGGGCTTGTCCGACGTCCTCTATGCCGCAGCCCTTGTCGCTTATCCTTATGTAGACGCGGCCGCCCTCGAGCAGCCTGACGGTCATAGTCACCTCGCCGACGGTGTCGCGGTAGGCGTGGACGATGCAGTTTGTCACGGCCTCGGAGACGGCGGTTTTAAGCTCTGTCAGCTCGTCGATAGTCGGGTCAAGCGCCGAGACGAAGCCCGAAAGCGCTATCCTTGCGAAGCGCTCGTTTTCGGCGAGGCTCGGGAAGCGCAGGGTCATTTCATTTTTCGGGTGTATCCTTGTTCTCATACTTTAAGTCCCTCCTCGAAGCTATGCACCGTGCAGATGCGGAATATCCCTGCCAGCCTGAGCAATTTGGCGGTAGCAGGAGATGCGCCCTCGACTACGACTCTTCCGCCGAGCTCGCTCATCAGCTTGTATCTTCCGATTATCAGTCCGATGCCCGAGCTGTCCATAAACGCGAGCTGAGAGAGGTCGAGGACGAGGGTTCGGGGCACTCGCTTCATTATTTCGAGGTCGATAGCGGCGCGCAGGTCGGCGGCTCTGCAATGATCGAGCTCTCCCGACACCTCCGCCCTTACCTCTGATCTTTCCGGCGAATAAACAATATCAACCATAATATAATCTCCTTTTTTAATTCACGAGTACACAGCGTGTACCACGCAAGCCGCGTGATCGGCGGCGAAGCCGACCCGGGCGCGGGTGCGCAGATCGCGTGATCGGCGGCAAAGCCGACCCGGGCGCGGGTGCGCAATCCGCGTGAGCGGCGGCAAGGCCGCCTCACAACAGCTAATGTGCCGGGGCTCCCTCGCGAGACAGCCTGTCCTTTTTCCTTCTCCTCATTCAGTTTACTATCTTCCTTCCGAGAATTATGTCAAAAAAAGCCCCCGCACAAAAATTCTCGCGCAGAGGCAAAAAGGCAAAAAAAGAATGCTTCCCCCTCCCGGGGAAAGCACCCTTGCGCGGCGTATGCCGCCTTATTCTTTTTCCTTTTCTTTTTCTTTGTCCTTTTCGTCCTTGCTGCTGTCTTTCTCTTTCTTCTCTTCCTCGGCGGACTTCTCCGCTGCCTCTTTGTCCTTCTGCCTCAGTTCCTCGGCTATCGAGCCAAGGTCGGGGAGCTCGTCGCGTGTAACGGTCAGATCGTTGTTGTAAAACTCTATCAGCGCATCAAGCGGCGTGTTCTCTTCGTTCAGGCTGCCGTCTTCGTTCAGCAGATAGCTTCCGCCCCACTGCATTATGTAGCCCCAGACAGCCTTCTCTCCTGCCGCACGGGAAACAGACGGAAGATTGCCGCACTCGCTGATGACTGCCGGCTTTTTCTCGGTTATCCTCATAAGCTTTATCAGCTGATCTACCTGTCCCGAGGTGTTGCCGCTGTCGTAAATATCACAGGAAACAATGTCGCAAAGCTCGTCGCCGACGTACCAGTCAGCGCTCTGCGCCGACCACACCCATATCAGGTTATCAAGCTTGTGGTACTCGGTCTGACGGGTGTAGAGCAGCTGCCAGAGCCACTTGTAGGCCGCCTTGTTCTTTCCCCACCAGTAATAGCCGTTCGAGGCTTCGTGAAGCGGTCTCCACAGCACGGGGATATTTGCCTTGTTCAGCTCCCCAAGCTTCTCCGACACCTTGTCGATGTCGCGGACGATGGCCGCGCATTCCTCCGAGATCTTTCCGTCCTCGAGCAGCTTGTCTATCTCCTCGGGAGACAGCAGCGCGATGTCCTCCTCAGTGACCGCAGCCTTTATGTCAAAGTCGGTGTTGTCGGCGTAGCAGCTCATGCTGCCGCCCTCTCCGACGGGCTCTGTCCAGTTCCACATATAGCTGATAAGGCCGCCGTTTTCCGCCCACTCCTTGGCGTATTCGATCTCGTTCTCGCCGATTATCATGTCCTGAGTGAAGGGCATCAGGTCGCCGCCTCGTATCGCGGGCGCACGTCCCGTAAGCTCGTAGACCCTGCGGGTCTCGGTGAGGGTGCCGCAGGTGTCGTGCTGTCCCGTGATTATCTGAGTGCCGTAGCTGCCGCAGATGTACTTATACAGTGCTCTCGCCTCGGCGGAAGCGTTCTTGTTTATCAGCTTGCCCTCGGGCGCCTTGATCGAAAGATCCCTGATCTCGGTGCTGGCCTCGACGGTTATGCTGTCGGCGTCAAAGGTCTTTGATACAGAGGTTATAAGTATCTCGGCCTTGCCCTTTTCAAGATACACGTTGTAGAAGGTCATCAGGCTGAAGCCGTCTTCGGCCGGAACGGTGAATTCTCCCACGCTCCTGTCTGCTGCCGAGAGCACGCCCTTGGCCTTTTTGTCGGCGGCGGCGGTGACGGTGATGTTATAATACTGGCTCTCGGGCAGGTCGAAGGTCACGGCGCAGGAAGAGTCCTCGTCCAGCCCCGTAACATAGCCCTTGCCGTCAAAGCCCTCGCGCTTGTCGGCTTTTTTTGCGTTTCCCGACAGCTCTCCGCTCTCGGCCTGAACGGTCTTTGAGAATTCCTTATAGGCCACAGCCTCGGGCTCCACCTTCTTCTCCTCGACGGACGTTATCTCGGGCTGATCTTCGTCGGGCTCCTTTTCGGGGGCGGTGGTCTGGGTCGTGCCGCTCACGGGGACGGAGTCGGGTATCTTTGACACCTTGCCGATCTTGCTGCCGCAGGAGGAAAGGCAGACCAGTGCTGCCGCTCCGCAGAGCAGCCGTTTCATTGCGTTTGTTCTCATTTACTATCATCCTTTGAAACAGTGACGTTGTACACCGAGCCTGCTCTTGTTTCAAAGCACAGCGCACCGTCTTTTATAGTCGCAGAGACTTCCTTGCCTCCGCAGGTAATGACCGCAGCAGCGCCAAGCACGAGCCGGCATTCACAGCCCGCAAGGCTCTTGACAGCTGCCTTTGTCAGGCTTCCGTTTTTCCAGCTGCAGCTGACCTCGAAGCCGCCTCTTGCTCTCAGGCCGCGGAACGAGCCCTCCTGCCACTCCGAGGGCAGAGCAGGCAGCAGCACGAGCTCGCCCCTCTGGGACTGTATCAGCGCTTCGGCAATGCCTGCCGAGCCGCCGTAGTTGCCGTCGATCTGGAAGGGTGGGTGCATATCGAACATATTTCTGCTTGTGGAATGTGCCAGCAGGGCGATGATGTTTTCATAGGTCTTGTCGCCCTCCTGCAATCTTGCCCAGTGGTTGATGATCCACGCTCTCGACCAGCCCGTGTGGCCTCCGCCGTAGCTGAGGCGCCGCTCGAGGGTGGCTCTTGCGGCCTTTGCAAGCTCGGGCTCGTGTCTAACGGTGATCTGCGCTCCGGGATAGAGCGCAAAGAGCTGGGAGATATGCCTGTGACCCGGCTCTGCCTCGTCATAGTCGATCGCCCATTCCATTATCTGGCCGTACTTGCCGACCTCGGGCTTTGGCAGGCGGTCTCTCATGCAGCTCAGCGTTGCGGCAAGCTCGCGGCCTCTGCCAAGTATCTCGCTGGCCTTGATGACGTCCGAGAAAAGCTCGTGTATTATCTGGCTGTCCATCGAGGGGCCGATGCAGAGCGAGCCCTTGGTGCCGCTCTCGGTGATATAGGTGTTTTCGGGAGAAACAGAGGGGCAGGTCACGAGCCTTCCCTGCTTGTCGGGTATCAGAAAATCCACAAAGAACTCGGCGGCCTCGCAGAGGGTGTCGAACTTCTCGTCGAGGAATGCCTTGTCCTGAGTGAAGCGGTAGTGCTCGAAGATATGCAGGCAAAGCCAGGCTGCGCCCATCGGCCACTGCGTTCCGGGCATCCACAGATCCTGCGGAGCCGTGTCGCCCCAAATATCGGTATTATGGTGACAAACGAAGCCGCGGCAGCCGTACATTTCCCTTGCTGTTTTTCTGCCGCTCGGGCGCATTCTCTCGATATGGTCGAAGAGCGGCGTGTGCAGCTCGGAGAGGTTAAGGGTCTCGGCGCCCCAGTAGTTCATCTCGGTATTTATATTCACGGTGAAGCGGCAGCCCCACGCAGGCCACATATCCTTGTTCCAGATGCCCTGAAGATTAGCAGGCAGGGTGCCCTCACGGCTCGCGGCGATCAGCAGGTAGCGCCCGAAATTGAAGTACATCTCTATCAGCTTGTTGTCTTTTCCGCCCTCGGCGATCCTTGCAAGGCGCTCGTCCGTCGGAAGGTCTGCGGCGCCGTCGCTGTTGTCGGGAAGGTCTATCTCACAGCGCCGGTACAGCGCCTGATGATCTTTCAGATGATCGGCAAGCAAGGCATCGAAGCCCTTGGCTGCGGCCTTTTCGGCATCAGAGCGAGCCTGTCCCTTATAATCCTCACAGCGGAAGGTTGTCTGTGCGCCGAGGGTTATCAGGAGCTCGGAGCAGCCGTCACAGCACAGTCTGCTGCCGTAGGTGCGTATCAAGCCGTCGGGAGCGCTGACTTTAAGGTAGGCCGCAAAGGAGATGCCGTCCCTGCCGCCCTCTCCGCCGTAAAGGAGTATGCTGTCGTTTTCGGGGGAGTTGTCGTCGAAGTAGTCGTCCCTTCCGTCCAGCTTGAGGCTTACAGTGATGCTCTCAGGCTTCGAGGCGGTGATATGTATTACGAGCACCTGATCGGGTTCGGAGGCAAAGACCTCTCTTTTATACTCGCAGTCCCCGATGGAATAGCTCGTCTCGGCAACGGCGGTGTTCAGGTCGAGGGAACGTCTGTGGTACTCGCAGGTGGGTTCGTTATAGTGCCAGACATCGAGGTCGCAGAGCGGCATATAGTGGCGCTCGTTGACGGGTGTTCCGCAGAAGGCATCGAGGACGATCTTCTCGGCCTCGGGTATCTTCTCTTCAAAGAGCAGCTTTCTGACCTTACCGAGGTTCTCTTTTGCAGAGGGATTTACCCTGTATCTCGGGCCGCCCGACCAGACGGAATCCTCATTCAGGCAGATGCGCTCGCCCAGTGGCTGTCCGAAGATCATTGCGCCGATCCTGCCGTTGCCGACGGGCAAGGCGTCGTTCCAATCCTCGGCTGCGTTCTTATACCAAAGCACAGAGCTCTTTTCGCGGTCGTTCACACTCATCCCTCTTCTCAAATAGTATAGATAAATTAAATATACCACACCCCACATTTTTTGTCAACTTTTTTTCTTTTTAGTCCGCGAGATCACTCGCAAGCTCGACCCGGGCGCGGGTGCGCAGGTCGCGAGAGCACTCGCAAGCTCGTTCACAACAGCGAAATGTGCCGGGGCTCCCTCGCGATACGGTGGGGGTCAGCAGGATAGAGAAAGAGGAAAACGCCCGAGCACGGATAGCGTAAGAGGCAAACGCCCGAACAAAGCTTTACTCCCACATCGCGAAGCGCGATAAAGTTTAGGCTCAAGCCCTTTTCAAAGGGCTTGCGGATTCCAAAGGCAGCGCCTTTGGTCGCCGACCGCAGTCGGCGAAACCCCCTCCCAACGGGCGCTCCGCACTGGGGTGAATTTCAAAACGCTCCGGGGGAGCGTTTTGAAAGAG
>CAMNBY010000322.1 GCA_946533615.1 uncultured Clostridia bacterium | reverse complement strand
TTCAAGGAGAATTTGGGTAATATGACGGAAAATATGCAAGCAGATAGCGTGCAAAGGCGTTAGCCGGTGGTTGTGCGGTGTTGCCCTTATAAAGACAATAAAAAGGACCGCCGCAGCGGCCCTTTTTTGTTTGCCTTGTTTTGGCTCATTCCTCGTGGGCGGTCTCCTGCTTCTTGCCGAAGCGTCTTGTGCCGCCGCCGAGGGTCATTGTGAAGATCTTGTCGCTGGTGAACACCTTGATCGCAAAGCTCATGCAGATCACAAGCAGCACAAGCTGGTATATCAGGCCGCCGACGTAGAGCGAGATGTTGCCGAACATCAGGTTCTCGGTGGCCATGAAGGTGTGGGTGAAGGGGATAGCGTAGATCACATATTTTACCGCGGGCGAGAGGCTGCGGATATCCATGAACATCGAGAGCATATAAGGCACCATGGAGGTTATCTGTATCGGCAGCAGCAGGGACTGGCCGCTCTTGGCGTCCTTTGCAAGAACACCCAGCACCAGCGCCAGCGACAGCGAGATAAGAATGCTGACGAACATCTGGAGACCCACGAGCACATACTGTCCGAAGCTGAGGGTGAGCCCGAGCTTCTCCACCATCGGGCGGTACTGGTCGAGAGCGTCCTGAGAGATGGCGCCCGTCATGCGGTTCATTCCGATGGTCATAACGATGGCGTAAAGGGCTGCGACCGTGCCTGCCGCAAGCATCTTCGAGGCCAGCACGGACATCCTTGAAACAGGAGCCGAGAGCAGCGTTTCAAGCGTCTTGTCAATCTTCTCGGTAGAGACCGCACCCAGCAGCATCTGCGAGGAATAAACGATCAGCACGAACACGATGATCGGCAGGAACATATTCTCCATCATCTTCATCGAGAGCACGAGCTGGGAGGAGATGTCGGCGCTGTTGTCGCTGACAACGGTCTTTTCCTCTATCTCGATAGGCTTGTTGAGCTGCTCGACCTCAGCCGAGGTGAGCTGGCCCTTGCCTGTCTTCTGATTGTAGAGCAGGGTCTTGATCTGGGCTTCGATCAGCGCCTTGGCTGTCTCGGAGCCCGTGGAGATATTGCTCATTGTGGAGAGGGAGGTAAGGCGGCAGACATAGATTATCTCGGCGGTCTTGCCCTCCTCTGTCACCTGCTTAGTAAAGCCCTCTGGTAGGATTATGACATTTTTCTGGTCGAGGCGCTTGAGCTCTGCGGCGTAGTCTTCGCTTTCAAGCTCGACCATGGTAACGTCGTTGTCAACGCCGCCGGGGTGGCGAAGCAGCTCTATAAGGTCTGCCGTGAACTGAGTCCCGTCCTTGTCGCAGATAACGATCTTCGAGCTTTCCTCGTTGGCCTCTTCGATCTCGCGGGTCATGACCGTGCCGAGCATCGACATTCCGACGAGCATCAGCACCAGGATAGCGATGGTCTGAGCTGTGATGACCTCCCGCAGCTCTTTCTTCAAAAGATTAAGAAATCTCACGCGAAGTCACCACCTTTTCAAATACTTCCTCAAGGTTCTGCTTCTGATATTTTTCTTTCAGCTCGGCGGGAGTGCCTGTTTCAAGCAGGTGTCCCTTTGCGATTATGCCGACCCTGTCGGAGACATACTCGATCTCCAGCATATTGTGTGAAGAGAGCAGAAAGCTCATTCCCTGAGCCGCAAGCTTCTTTATCATTCGCCTGATCTCGAGCGCGTTGATTATGTCAAGACCTGATGTGGGCTCGTCAAGTATCGCCAGCGACGGGCGTGACATGATCGCTCTTGCCAGCAGCAGCTTCCTTGCCATGCCTCGGGAGTAGGTGCCGATCTTGTCGTTTATCCTGTCTCCCAGCTCGCAGATCTCTCGCCCGAGCTCAACGTACTCCTCGGCCTTTTCCTTGCTGTCGGTGTAGATCTGAGCCATGAACCTGAGATAGCCGAGACCTGTCATGGTCTTGTAGGCGCCTGCCTCGTCGGGCAGATAGGTTATGTACTGCCTTACCTTTTCGGGCTCTGTAAGTATGCTGTGTCCGTCCACGATGGCGTCACCCTCGGTGGCCTTCAGCAGCGTGGAGATCATTCTGATGGTAGTTGTCTTTCCTGCTCCGTTGGGTCCGATGAGCGCGAAGATCTCGCCGCGCCCGACCTCAAAGCTGACGTCCTGAGAGGCGTAAACGCCCTTCTTGTACTGCTTTGAAAGGCCCTTGACCTTGAGAACGGCTTCAGAGCTGTTGTTCTCTGCCATGTTGATACTTCCTTTCGTTTTCTTCCTTTTCTTTCAGAGCACAGACCTTCTCTGCGCTTCCTTGATTATACTATAATTTTAAGTATTTGTCAATATATTAAACTGATTATTGTCCTTGTCAAATAATACAATAAAACAGAAAAGCGAGGCGGTTTATTAGGTGAAAAATCCCGCCGCGTGAATAATATGACAGTTCCAACAGATAATACAAAAAGAAAAGCGCCCGCAGGGAGCGCTAATACACAGAAAACGGAGGACAAGCATGAAAGCAACAGGAATAGTAAGAAGGATAGACGATCTCGGCAGGGTAGTGATACCCAAGGAGATCAGGCGCACCATGAGGATACGCGAGGGGTCGCCGTCACTGATAACATTGACACTAAGAATCTCGCCCTTACTTGTGCGTACTTGGTCGATAGGGGTGAGTTTGTCGGATTTCTTAGTGCCTGACTTAAAATTTACAACGTTGCCCTCCGTATCGGTTACATAAGGCTCGCTTGTTATCTTTAGCAGCTCGTCGATATCGGCTTTGAGATAGACCTCGATCTTATCGGTAAAAATAAATATCTTGTCTATGATAAGCCCGATATCCTGCTTTGACAGCTTATCCTTATTCAGGATATTATCAAACACCTCAAAGACTGTTTTTGCGGCTCTGTTCACCTGGATCACCGCATTGTGCTTGTCAGCCGAGAGCTTCATTTGATTTTTAAGCCCCTCAATGAGGATAGTAAGGTCATCTATCTGCTCGTCATAAGCCTCTTCGAGAATATCCGCTCTGTCGGGGTGCTTCATCAGGTCACGGGCCTTTTGATGGGTGAGCATTTTTATCTCGGCCTTAGCGTTCTCGATCTGCAAATCAAGAGCTTCAACGACATTTTTGCTTGCCTTGGTCTCCTCCTGCTCCTGAGCTATAGCAGTTTTCAGCTGCTCTATCATGCTCTGCGAATTATCCTTCACAAGTTTGATATAGTTTTTCAGGATATAATCGAGTATATCCACCCTTGTGTGGTGCGAGGAGCATTTGCCCGTTCCGTAGCGGTGATATGTTCCGCAGCGGTAGGCAGGAGCAAGATCGGGGCGGCTCATCGAAAACATTGGTGCTCCGCAGTCGCCGCAGAAAAGGTAGCCCGAATAGCTGGTATCATATTTCTTGACGCCTGTGTAGCCCTTTCCCGAGCGGATTTTGAGGGCCTCCTGCACCTGTGCAAACAACAGCGGCTCAACTATCGCTGCATGATCGTTTTCAAACACCAGATGATCTGTCTCTGATAGCTTTTCGTCAGCTCCGTTTATCTTTTTTCGCTTGTACTTGTGCTGTCGGAGCGTACCGATATAGAAATCATTTGCAAGTATCTCGCTGATAGTCTGTATGCTCCACTCGGGGCGTACCTTTAGCTTACATTCCTCGCCGTTTGCCTCCTTGCGGGTTTTCTCGGCCATTCTCGGCGTTGGGATATGCTGCTCGGTCAGATGATTGGCAATTTTCTTATAACCCCAGCCCTTGTTGTAAAGCCTGAATATCTCACGCACCACATCTGCTTCGGGCTTGCTGACCTCAAATATCATGGCCTTGCTGTTGGTCATCACATAGCCGTAGGGTACCGAGCATATCCACCTGCCCTCCTCCTGACGGCGCTTTATGACCGATTTTACCTTTCGTGAAGCATCGGTAACGGGCAGCTCGTTGAACAGAAACAGCATCTGTATACGCTGCCAGTCATCATGTGTCGGGTAGTCGATATTGTCACCTATTGAGATGATCCTCACACCTGCGTCACGGATATCCTCAAGCTCCACAAGCCCCTTGCTGTTGCGTCGGCTGAAACGGGAAAAGTCCTTGATTATCAGTATATCATACTCAAGGCTCATGAGCTTTGGCCTTAGTGCCTGATAGCCCTCACGCTGCTCAAAGGTATAGCCCGAGCGGTCTCGGTCTTCATACAGATCAAGCTCACTATCGGGGAAATGCCTGCTGACATGATCCCTTATGATAGACTTCTGGTTTTCTATAGAAGTGTTATCTCTGTCCTGCTCTATATCCACCGATATTCGGGTATAGCCTGCAATCCTCAGCTTCTCTGTCATTATATCACGCTCACTTACTGTAAATGTTATTATAGCATTATTGCTTTTCTATACAATATTGTAACATATCAATAGGATGTTGTCAAGGGGAAAAAGCTTCATATCCACTCCCGAACTTCGATCATGTAAAACATGAGTGACCTAACAAAAACCCCGGCCTATAAGAAGACCGAGGCAAACCTTTGCTCACTTTTACATGATTCAAGTCGTTGAAAGATTTTGTTTTAGAAGCCCTTTTGTATAGGTCTCAAGGTCTTTGCTGCCAGAGCGATAAATGACAGTAATGTAACCCTCCTGAGAAAGCTTTTCGGTCAATGCTTTGACATAGGCGGCCTTTGTTTTCTGTTCCTCATTTGTCAGCCATATTGCAGCTATTTTTCTTCTTCCGAATTGTCTGTAGTCAATTTTCATAAATTTACCGTCTCCTTATTTTTATTATTAACAGGATCTTCGAGTTTTATTCTGATAAAGTGAGCAGTGTTACGCTCCATTCATCATTCTTAAACTCTGTCGGTAATATATGGGAAAAGACATGATCTTAAAATGAGGGTTCTCGGAAGCTGTACTATATATAGTAGCTGTGTTTTGCTGTCTTCAATATATTGATTTGTAAATTATTCGGACTTATTATAAAAGGCAACACCGCACAACCACCGGCTAACGCCTTTGCACGCTATCTGCTTGCATATTTTCCGTCATATTACCCAAATTCTCCTTGAAAG
>CAMNBY010000321.1 GCA_946533615.1 uncultured Clostridia bacterium | reverse complement strand
TTGAAAGAGGGGCGTGCCCTGCAAGGGAGGGCCGCCCCTTTGAGGGTATAGATGAACTCCTCCTCAAGCCGCCTGCGGCTTGACGGAACCCGGGCGCGGGTGCTTTTTTTTTGATCCGTGAGATCACTCGAAAGCTCGTTCACAACAGCGAAAGCTGGTAGGGGAATTAAAAAAATCGAAAAAAGCCCTTGACAACGTATGAAAAGTGTGCTATAATAATTCTTGCATTCGTATCTAAAGACAGTCGGCAGCGGAAACGCGGAAGCCCGACCGAGGAAAGAATAGCAAGATATAAGCTTGTTATGTCTCTTTGTCTTTGGCGAGGAGACTTTTCTTTTTTGATGCGCTGCAATAGAAAATTGCAAAGAGGTGAAATCATCTATGCCAAGTGAAAAGGTCCTGCTTGCAAAGCAGGAAAGAGTCGCAGAGCTGACCGATCTCATCAAGAACTCCGCCGCAGGCGTGCTCGTTGATTACAAGGGCATCACTGTTGAGGAGGACACCAAGCTTCGTAAGGAGCTGCGTGAGGCAGGCGTTAAGTACTTCGTAGAGAAGAACACAATGCTCCGCTTCGCAATGAAGAACGCAGGTCTCGACGACATCACTAACGTGCTCGAGGGCACAACTGCTATCGCCATCTCCAATGACGATCAGACCGCTCCCGCAAGGATCCTCGGAAAGTTTGCCGAGGCTTGCAAGGACGAGAAGTTCCACCTGAAGGCGGGTTATATCGGCGAAGAGATATACGACGAGGCAGGCGTTAAGGCTCTGTCCAAGATCCCTTCCAGAGAGACCCTTCTTGCACAGCTCGTTGGCTCCCTTCAGGGACCCATCCAGAAGCTGGCTGCTACTCTGCAGGCTGTTGTGGACAAGGAAAACGGCGCTGCCTGACAGCAGCGTAGCCGCATAACTGCGGAAGAAACGAGGACGGCGTTTCCCGTCCGAAAACCAAAATAAATTATAAAGGAGAAAAATATCATGGCTTCTGAAAAGATTATGAAATTTGTAGAAGATATCAAGACCCTGTCGGTTCTTGAGCTTTCCGAGCTGGTAGACGCTATCCAGGAGGAGTTCGGCGTTACAGCTGCTGTTGCTGCTGCTCCTGCTGCAGGTGCAGGCGCTGCTGCTGCTGAGGAGAAGACTGAGTTCGACGTTATCCTTGCTTCCTTCGGCGACGCTAAGATGGGCGTTATCAAGGCTGTTAAGGAGATCACAGGTCTCGGCCTGAAGGAGTCCAAGGAGCTCGTTGAGGGTGCTCCTAAGGCTATCAAGGAAGGCGTTTCCAAGGCTGACGCTGAGGAGCTCAAGGCTAAGCTTGAGGCTGCCGGCGCTACTGTTGAGCTCAAGTAAGAGATACCTTTCCGAGCAATTTCAAAGCCGTCCGCATGGGCGGCTTTTTTTGCGTCCGTATGACGGCGGCCTTGCATAAAGTTTACCTTTATTTCACAATCGGCGCCGAGAAAAATGTTATAATAGACACGGTGTTTTATTACAGTAACACGATAAACAGGCGCCGAGCCGCCTGCCGTTTCCGGAAAGGATGAAAGTATATGAGCAAGAATATCGACAAAATGAGCTTTACAACAAGAGCTATCCACGCGGGAGTCGAGCCCGACACAGCAACGGGCGCTATCGAGCCCGCGATCTATATGGCAAACAGCTATACCCTGCCTTACGACGCATCACAGATGAACTGGTCTGCCTCCGAGGCGAATATCTATACCCGCAACGGCGGCGTAAATCAGGGTATGCTTGAAAAGCGTATCGCCAATCTTCACGGCGGCGAGGACTGCGTCGTGCTTGCAAGCGGCGTTGCAGCCCTCTCGGCGCTCTTCTTCACAAAGCTGAAAAAAGGCGACCACGTCATTTTCTCCACTGTCACCTACATCGCGACCTACAGGATCTTCAACGAGCTGTGGTGCGAGAAATGGGGTATCGAGACCTCTATCGTAGACTGCACGGACGTGGAGAATATCAAGGCGGCGATCAGGCCGAACACCAGACTCATACACTTCGAGACCCCGGGAAACCCCACGCTCTGCATCTGCGACATCGAGGCCATAGTCAAGCTGGCGCACGAGCATGGCATTAAGGTCTCCGTGGATAACACCTTCTCCTCGCCCTATAATACCCGCCCGCTGGAATTCGGCGTTGACTATGTTGTGGAAAGCCTTACCAAGTACATCAACGGCCACGGCGACTCCATGGGCGGAGCAGTTATCACCGACCACGAGACCTGCGAGCAGATCCGCTATCAGGCGCAGGTGAACATCGGCGGCTGCATCAGCCCCTTCAACGCCTGGCTGATAACACGCGGCTGCGAGACCTTCCCCCTCAGAATGCAGGTACACAACGACAACGCTCTTGCAGTTGCACGCTGGCTCGAGCGTCAGCCCTGCGTAAGCTTTGTGGCCTATCCGGGACTGGAGAGCTTCAAGGGTCACGAGCTGGCTAAAAAGCAGATGTCTCACGGCTTCGGCGGAGTGCTGTCCTTCGGCCTTAAAGGCGAGCACGACCTCTATAACCGCGTAGTCACCCACCTCGAGGTCTTCACCTCGGCGGTGTCTCTCGGAAACGCAGGCAGCCTGATCGTCTTCCTCGGCGAGGACGACGAGAGAATGTACCTCTACCCCGAGGAGTTCCACGGCGGCTTCTACCGTGTTGCTATCGGCATCGAGGACAAGCAGGATCTTATAAACGACCTGAAGCAGGCCTTCGAGGCCGAGGGTCTTGCGACCGTTGACTGAACAGCACATCGTATAAATAATAGAGAAGAAAGAATAAAGAATAATGAATAAACAAGGTGTCCGCCTTGCGGACGAATTAAAAACATTGCCAAGGGCGATACCTTGATCATTATTACTTATTTATTCTTTCTTCTTTTTTCTTTTATCGGGCGTTTTGCAATGTAACGAAAAGACACCTCTGCCGCAATGCAGCAGAAGTGTCCGAAAAAAACTGTCTATGGCGCCCGCGCTTCATTCCTCGACGTCCTAAACGTTTAGCGGCGGCACTCCGCGGGCAGCAAGCAGCCGCTTGTAGCTTCTGTCTATCCCTATCGCCCCGAGCGGAGCCGTTAACAGTATCGCAAGCACAGCCACCGACAGCACGATCTTTCCGCAGGGCAGCCCAAGCGACAGCGGCACCGAGCCGATAGCCGCCTGCACAGTTGCTTTCGGAAGATATGCTATCACGCAGAAGATGCGCTCCTTGGCGTTCAGCTTTGTGCCGAGCAGGCACAGGCACACTCCCACAGCCCTGAATGTGAGGGCTATGAATATCATCAGCACCGCCATTCCTCCTGCCGAGAGTGTATAACGCACATCTACCGCCGCACCGACCAGCACGAACAGCATGACCTCGGCGGCTATCCACAGCTTTCCGAACTTCTCGGACAGCCGTGATGATACTTTGCTGTCCGTTTTCAGCTTGACTGCGCAGGCCATAGCCATAACAGCAAGCAGCCCCGATACCGCAGCGTAGGGCTTAACAAGCGTTTCAATGCTCATCAGGAGGAACGCCAGGCCAAGCAGGATAATGACCTTTGTGCTGTTTCTGATCCTGTGCTCGCGCTTGTACGCTCCCTCAACCAAATGATATACCGCAAAGCCGACCACCGCACCGAGCAGGACACCAAGCACAATGGATATGGGAATATTCAGAAAGTCCGTCACCATTGCCGAGCCGCCCTGCGCCATAGTTACGAATGTGGAGAACAGCACGATCACAAAAATGTCGTCGCAGGACGCACCCGCAAGTATCATCTGTGGTATGCTCTTTTCCGTACCCCATTTTTCTTCGATGAGCTTCACCATTCGGGGCACGACGACCGCAGGAGATACCGCACTGAGCACCGCACCCATAACAGCCGCTTCGATGCGGTCCACACCAAGCAGCAGCGGCGCAAACACCACATACCCGACTATCTCGCAGCACGCAGGCACGAAGGACATCATCACCGCAGGCCTGCCGACTTTTTTCAGGTCTGACAGATTCAGCGACAGCCCTGCCTTGATAAGAATTATGATAAGAGCTATCTGCCGAAGCTCCGAGGATATGCCGAGTATTTTCGGGTCGAGCAGATCAAGCACATAGGGGCTAACCACGATCCCGACGCCGAGCATACCGACGATCCGCGGCAAGCCTATCCTCTCAAAGATCGCGGCGGCTGACAGCCCGACAAGAAAAATGATCGCAATGGATAATAGCATAAAAATACCTCCAACAAAAAAAGCCGACAACTATTGCGTAAAACGCAGAAGTCATCAGCTTTGAATAAGCGGTTTCGGTTTCCCGCGGGAGAACATCATTCCCGTATGAGATTTTCTGTTATTATTATATCACTGCAAAAGGGATTTGTCAATAGCGGGTTTTGATACTGCGCTTTTGCCCAAGCCCATTACCCGACGTCGGAATCGTTCATCAGCGGCACTCCGCGGGCTTTAAGAGCCGCGAACAGCTCGCCGACCTGATCCTTCCTGATGACGGCGCTGAAATAGTAGTACCTGTCCTTGTAGTTTCCCGCACCGAGGCACTCGAGCGTGAAAGCCGCCGTCTCGGAGCGTGGGATATCGGGCGTGTAGCGCTCTCTTCCAAGGATAAAGAAATCGGGGAAGTCCGACACGGTGTGGCGAGGCTTGACGGCCTGCAAGCGGCTCAGCTCCTCAAAGATCGCAGTTGCCGCCTCGCGCTGGCTTCCGCGGCGGATCACCTCGTCATAGTCGAGGTACCACGAGGTCTCGCCTTGAAAATACTGCTCATTGCTGTGAAACTCAACGTGGCAGTTATCAACGACGTAGTTCTCGGGGCGGGCGTGACCTCCGCCGAAGCCGTAGGTGATGTAGACCACGAACACCGCCGCCGTTGCACCCGCCATTGATGCGGCACAGTGTACCAGCGTCACGCACAGCTCGTGAAGATCAAGCTGTTTGCGGTATCTTGTCGCCGCGACTATCAGCCCTGCGCCCACGCCGTAGATCACAGCCGCGAAGAGCGCTCTGTTCCTGAGACCGGCAGCAAACCCCGCGATGACCGCAAAGCAGATGAACACGGTGTAGAAGAAGCCGTTTGCAAAGGGCTTGCCTGCTTGCAGGCCGTTTCTCCTGCCGTAGACCGCCAGCGCCAGCAGAGTGAACACGACCGCCAGCACGGGCTCAATCAACATAAGCGCCAGAATGCTGCTGTCGGGGGCGTCGATGTAGTGGCTGTCAAAGAAGCTCCTCACGATCTCGGAAACGCCGAAGCTGTTCAGCACGTCCGACTGGGGCTCTGTCGAAAAGGCGTAGATGCCCGAGAAGTAGCGGTAGCAGCCCACGACCAGCATCGGCGCAAGGCTTAGCAGGACGGTCGCGGCCGCAGGCACATAGATGCAGCACAGCAGGCTGCCGCAGAAGTTGATGAACAGCAAACAGGCCGCATCGGCAAAGGCCGCCTCGATGACCATCACCAGCAGATAGCGCACTATCATGCCGCTTGCCCAGGTGTTGCCTCCGCAGAACACCACCGCCGAGATGCCGACGAGCACCGCCGTGCAGACCACGGGCAGCAGGTGATATTCGCCTATTATCCAGAGCTTCGCCAGAAAGCGCTCGTTTGATGACAGCGGCATGGAATAGACGGTGTCTGCAACGGGCTTGCTGTAAAGCTCGCGGAAGACGATCGGCAGCAGCACTATCCCGCCGCTGCACAGCAGCGCGAAGGTCACCGAGAACAGGGACAGAAGTGCGTTGTCCGTCGGTGTTGTTCCGCCAAGCAGCATAAAGCTGAAAAAGCCCATAAAGCCTGCCGCAGCCGCCAGCACGATCAGCATCAGCCTTACCTGTCGGCAGCTAAGCTCAAGACTGTTTTTGTATCTTTTTACACGTTCTTTTGTTGTCATTGTCTTTCCTCTTGCAGTTCCTGATCTTCCATTTCGTTTTCGTACAGCGGAATGCTGGGCGGTGTCTTGTGAACGATTGGCACCCCGTGAGCCTCCAGCCAGTCGGGCATATTCCTGAAGTCCTCTGTTGTCATGTAGGCGTGATAGTTGTAGTAGTCATAGTCGCCGTTATCCTTACCCTGCGGCCTGTTCTCTACTGTCAGGATAACGCAGTAGTCGCCGAGGGAATAATCAGGCTCGTCCAGGAACAGTAAATTGCTCGAGCCGTAGATCAAAAAGTTGAAAAAGTGGTCGGCGGAATGGTTATTCTTTTCTACCGAGTGCTCGTCCATATACTCGAAGATCGCCGCCGAGGCCTCCTTCACCCTGCCTTCTTCCTCTATCCTGGCGCAGTCCACCTCCCAGTATTTTGAAAGGTCCTCGTCTATGCTCTGTATTGGCAGCCAGCACTCCCGATCGACCGTGAGCTCACAGTCCTTGGTCGCTATGCTCTCGGGGCTGGTTTCCTTTATGCCGAAGCCGTAGGTGATGTAGATCACAAAGCTCAGGCACAGCGCCCCAACGGAGCAGCAGAGCACCCTTACGAGCATTCCGTACAGGGCGTGAAGGTCGAACTGCTTCTGAGTGCGGATAAAGGTGATGACCAGCCCCACCACTACCGACCAGATAATGGCCTTATACAGGCTCTGATATACAAACAGCGTGAAGATCAGCACGTTACACAGGGCAAAGAAAACATTGTAGAAGGCGTTTGAGGTGATGCTCCTGCCTGTTTGCAGGCCGTTGCGGCGGGGGGC
>CAMNBY010000320.1 GCA_946533615.1 uncultured Clostridia bacterium | reverse complement strand
CCCGCCGCGATCACGCGGTCGTAGATCATCGTGCGCATTTCCTGAGAGCAGACGGTGTTGGTCATAAGTATCGCCCCGTCAAAGCGCTCCATGTTCGCAAGCGAAAAGATATTGTACTCGCCGACATCGTAGCGGCTGTTTTGCAGCACTCCGCCGAAGGCGACGAAATACGACACGTTCACGTCGTTTTCCCGCGCGTAGGTGTTGATGCCCTTTATTATGTTGTTCTGGTATTCCTCGTCAACGCCCGCAACGGCGACGGCGATGCTTTTGTACCGCTGTTCCATAGCACTGCCTCCCCAAAACAAGAATATGCGCATTTATAAAATTATTATAGCACATCACCTTTCATTAGTCAACAGTTTTATTTCGTTCAGGGCACAAAAAAAGCGCCCGCAGGGGGCGCTTGTCTTTGTTTTATGATGCAGCCTTTGTGGTGGTCTTGGACTTCTTCTCGTTAAAGTCTGTGATCCTCTTGTAGATAGTTTCGGGAGAGTAGCGGGTCAGAGCCTTCTCGTTGTTTGAGAAGTCGATGGCCTCGATCCATTCCTTTATCATTCCGTCAAACTCGTCGCCCTTCATCTCGTTAAGGACCGTGGTGTGGTTATCGTCAAGATACTCCTTGGATCTTTCGGTAACGTCGCCCTTGATGATGATGTAGTAGGCGGTGTCGTTCTCGAATGTGAGCACCTTGTTTGCCTCGGCGTCATGAATGAACTGGTAGAGCTTTCCGCTGTCGGTCTCAAGAGCATCTTCCTTCAGGGCGCCGAAGTTGGTCATGGTCTCGTTCACATAAGGATCCTCCTCGGCGGCTTCCTCTTCGGATTCGCTGTCGGTGTCAGAGCTCTCGTCCTCTGTGCTCTCGTCTGCGGAACTCTCGTCGGCAGTGCTTTCGTCTGCCGAGCTCTCGTCTACAGAGCTTTCATCAGCGGAGCTCTCTTCTATCGAACTCTCGTCTACCGAACTCTCGTCAACGGAACTTTCGTCGGCAGTGCTCTCGTCTACAGAGCTCTCGTCAGCGGAGGCATCAGCTGAACTGCTCTCGTCACCGGAGGCATCGGCGCTCTCATCGGCGGCTTCGCTCGCGGCATCGGCCTCTGCCTGGTCGTCGTCCTGCTTCATCTCGATAAGCTGGTCGAACTCGTCGAAGGTCATTTCCTTTCCTATCTCGTAGTAGTGGTCGCGCTTTTCCTCGGCTTCCTTGTTCTCGGTCTCCTTGGCGGCCTCGTCCTCGCTCGAGGACTTGTAAAAAGACATGACCTTGTATCTGAGGTAGCTGTCGTTGATGTAGGTCACCATCTCGTCCTCGGAGGGTGCCTTGGAGCCGCCCTCGCTGAAGTAATGGCTGAAAAGCGAGGAGTAGCGCAGATAATGGCGGTAGATCTCCTTGTAGGAATCCTTGCTGACGCCGATCTCCTCAAGCAGCTCTCCGGAGCTCTCCCATGCGGTCTTGAGGTAGGAGTTCATCGACTCGATCTCCTCGTCCGTGAAGCTCAGGCCCTCGGCCTCGAACTGCTTTTTAACGGCGTAATATTCCTTGGTCTTCTGGATAGCCTGCTGCTTTGAGTATTCCGAGACCGTCATCCCTTCGCCTTCTACCTGCTGGGAGAGGGGATCCTCGGTGACGCCCTGATAGTAGAGGGTGTTCACCTGATTTATCAGCTCTTCCTGAAGGTAGCCGATGTAGATGCCGGCCTTGATCTCCTCGCCGTCGGCCTTCATGGCGTATTTGGTATTTGAGCAGCCCGTCACGGTGGTGGCCATGAGCACACCCGCCAGCAGGGCAGCCAGCTTTCTTGCTTTGCGCATAGTTTTCAACATTCCTTTCGGTATCTTCGGCAAACAGTTGCACTTTAACCTATATATTATACTACAATAATAAAAATAAGTCAATAGTTTTTTCGCGGCGCGGTAGGGCAGAAGGTTTTTACCGCACTTCCGTTCCGTGAGAGAGGCGCTTCATCTCGTACATCCTCTTGTCCATAGCGTTTAGGAACGTGTCGTTGCTGTCGGCGGTCAGGTCGCTGCTGGCGGCTCCTATCGAGAGCGAGAGCGCGAACGGCCGCTCATTCTCGGAGTTGAAGCGATCAAGCTCGATCAGCACGGCCTCCTTTATCTCGTTCATCATTTCAAGGCTGCTGTCCTTGCGGAGCACAACGAATTCGTCGCCCGCGAACCTGATGCACAGCGCATCGGGAGGCACAGCCCTTGAAAGTATACCCGCCGTGTCGGACAGCGCCCTGTCGCCGACGGTGTGCCCGAAGCGGTCGTTGATCGCCTTGAAGGAGTCGATGTCTATCATAAGGCCGCCTGCGCGTTTTCCGTTCTGGCGGTATTCCAGCAGCTTGTGGTCAAGATAGCTGCGGTTGAAGAGCCTTGTCAGAGGGTCAACGTAGCTCAGCTCGTTCTGCTCGCTCATATACATTCCGATCAGACCCAGAGCCGTGGCACACCAGCCGACGGATATGCCGTAGATCACGGCCTGCACCGTCGCTCCGATGAATATCGGCGTCAGGAACATCCAGATAGGGAAGAACTCGAGCCTTCCGTGCCTGCGTACAAAGCGCTCGCGCAGCACAAGGCTGTAGAAAAGATAGCCCAGTGTCGGCAGATAGAAGGCGTAGCCCACCGCCTCACGGTGATAGACATTGTCGGCGTCGATGCTGAAAACAAAATGCAGCGGCAGGTTGAGCAGCAGCAGCGCAAAAAACACCAGCGCAGGCACAGAGAGCTTTAGGAAACCCTCCTTGATCCTCTCGGGCTTCTGGTAGAGCCTGAGATCGGTATAGATGCACCACAAAAACGCCACCGAGATATTTGCAAAGAAAAGCCAGGTGTTGCCTATGTAGCTCAGAAGCCTTGCGCCCGCAAAGTGCCTGCCGTCAACCAGATAAGTGTACATCTCGGTGAAGCAGCCCGATGCGGTCAGCAGGATAAGCGCAGTGTGTACCTTGTCCTTGTCCCGGCGCTGCCGCCTGACGATGTAGCTGCTTATCAGCAGCACGAGCATCATTGCAAAGCCAAGGCAGTTTGTGATTATTATCGACTGTAGGTTCATGTTAAGATCCTTTGTTCTTTATTGTCGGAGATAATACTCCAACATTATAAATTATACCATATCTTATGTCAAATGTAAAGCTTTTTGCTGCGCTCTTGCAAAACTGAAATAAATGTGTTATACTATATATTGGAAAATTGTACAATTTGCACATCGGGAGTGTTTTGCTTGAATAATGACAAGATATTCAATACGATCGCGGAGGCGCTGCTCTGTGATTATTCCGATATATATTATGTGGACGGAGCGACAAATGATTACATCACCTATTCCATGGATCCGGAGCTCCGCACGCTGAAAAAGGACACCGAGGGTAAGGATTTCTTCCGCGGCCTTATAACCGAAGCCGAAAAAGTCGTCCACCCCGACGACTGGCATATCTTCAAGCATGATATCCAGAAGGAGAATCTGCTGAGGGGAGCCGTGAGCGGAGATCTGCAAAGCTATACCTACAGGCTATTCCTCGGCGGAAAATTCGTCTATCACGAGCTGCGGCTGATCCGGAGCACCGGCGGCGACGATAACTATTTCATAATCGGCGTCAGGAACGTGGACAAGGAAATGCGTATGCGCAAGGAGGCCGAACGCCTCGGCAGCGAGAGGCTCGTCTTCAACCAGATCGCACAGAGCCTTGCCTCGCGCTACGACCTGATCTATTACGTCGATTCCGAGAGCAACAAGTATAACGAGTTCAGCTCCGGCGACCAGTACGAGCAGCTTGCCATACCGAAGCAGGGCGATAATTTCTTTGTGGAGTCCTTCAGGAACATCACGCGCTATGTGCATCCCGAAGACAGGGACGACGTGCTCGACCAGATACTGAAGCATCGCATACTCAGAAGGCTGAAGCTGGAGCGGCATTTCACTCTCGAATACCGCCTTCTGATAAACAATGCCTACAGATACACGCGCCTGTCCGTGATGTGGGCGAACGACCGCCGCCATATCATCGTGGGCGTTGAGGACATCGACGAGGAGCACAGGCGCGAGACCGAGTTCAGGACAGCCTTTGAAAAGGCCATGACCGACGAGCTCACGGGCATGAAGAACAAAAACGCCTATCAGGACACGGAGTCCGAGCTTCAGGAGATGATCGACGGCGGCATCTGCCAGCCCTTCGCCCTGCTCATCTGTGACCTGAACAACCTCAAGACCATAAACGACACGCGCGGCCACAAGGCAGGCGACAGCTACCTTAAAGCGGCGGCAGCACTTATCAGCGGCAGCTTCCCGAACAGCACCGTTTTTCGCATCGGCGGCGACGAGTTCGCTGTCCTGCTGAGAAAGAACGATTATTCCGAACGGCGCAGGCTGCTCGAAGCCTTCCGCACTCAGGTCGCAAAAAACTCGGGCAGCGAGACGGAGCCTGTTATCGCCTCGGGAATGGCTGTCTATGACCCTGCAGCTCACAGCTCTGTCAGCGAGGTCTTCGAGCTTGCCGACAGCAGGATGTATCAGAACAAGAAGGACCTCAAAAGCTCGGGCAGAAGGGACGGTGAGGTGAATGAGTCTTAATATCCGCGTCTCCTTTTCGGCAATAATGACCTTCCTTGCGTTGCTGCTCGTGGTCTGTGCAGTGCAGGCGCTGAGGTCAAAGAAGCCCATAGGCAAGGCTGTGGGTCTGCTTGAATTCGCCCTGCTGCCGCCGCTGCTCGGCAACTGCATTATCCTTGGTTCAAGCGTCGAGAGCCGTGCCGTCTGGGGATATTATATCTATCTGATCGGCATGGATATTGTTATCGCGGCGCTGGTCAACTTTACAAACGAGTACTGCCGCGGCATCGGCAACGGCCAGCAGCGGCCTACGATCATGTACGTTTTGCTTGCCGCCGATGCCGTTCAGATGCTGCTGAACCCGTTCTTCGGCCACGCCTTCGGGCTCGAGCCCGTGGACGTCCAGGGCAAGCCCTATTATTCCGTCGTTCCCCATGCAGGACAGATAATCCACCGCATCACGATCTATTTCGTTTTCTTCTGCGTTATCCTGATCTACGTCCTTGCGGTGCTTAAAACAGCCAAGATATACCGCGAGAGATTCTCGGTCATTCTCACTTCGATGATAGCAGTCGGCGTGTGGCAGACCTTCTATGTCTTCTCGCGGACACCTGTTGACCGCTCGATGATCGGCTACGGCGTGTGCGGAGTGCTGGTGTTCTATTTTTCGCTGAGGCACAGGCCGATGAAGCTGCTTGACAGAATGCTCTCGGATATAGTTTCCGACCTGCCCGACGCGCTTTTTGTTTATGATCCTGCGGGCAACTGCATCTGGCTGAACAAGCCCGCCCGCGAGCTGACCCACGCAGACCTCGAACACCTTGAGCGTGTCAGCAGCTCGCTCAGGACGATATTCGGCGAAAAGGAATTTTCCAGGGACGACTGGGTCGAAACAAGGATAGTCGGCTTCGGCGAACACGCAAGATATTTCACCATCGAGAGCCATAACGTTTCCGCCGACAGCAAGCACTTTGCGGGCTCGTTCCTCGTTATCCGCGACAACACCGACGAGCAGCAGCGCCTCAGGCGCGAGCTTTACAACTCGACCCACGACAGCCTGACGGGTCTTTACACCAAGCAGCACTTCTACGACACCGTGAGGAAGGTAGTGGACGAGAACCCCGACACCCTTTACACCGCCGTCTTTGTGGACGTAAAGGATTTTAAGGTGGTAAACGATATTTTCAGCTCTGAGTTCGGCGACAAGGCGCTTTGCCAGCTGGCTCGCTGGATAGAGAAGGATATGGATAAGCGCTGCGTCTACGGCAGGCTGGCAGGAGACACCTTCGGCATCTTCGTGCCCTCCGAGAAATACAAAGAGGACAAGCACCTGATCGAGCCCGAGCTTTCGGCCTTTACGGTCTCCGACGGCATAAGGGAGCACCACCTGCTGGTGCAGCTGGGCGTGTATGAGGTAACGGAGCGCGACATCGACGTTTCTGTTATGTTCGACAGGGCTCACCTTGCGCTGTCAACGATCAGGGACGAGTACGGCACGCATATCGCGTACTATGACAACAAGCTCCGCGACAAGGTGCTCTGGGATCAGACCATAACAGCCTCCCTGCGCGAGGCCATCGACACCATGCAGATCCGCCCCTATCTCCAGCCGATCACCGACAGCAGCGGAAGGGTAGTCGGCGCCGAAGCGCTGGCTCGCTGGATACACCCGGAGCAGGGCTTCATGCCGCCGTTCATGTTCATTCCCGTCTTCGAGAAGAACGGCATGATCTCCGAGGTGGACAAGCATATGTGGCGCTGTGCCTGCAAGATACTTGCGGACTGGAAGGGCAGCCATGACGACCTGTTCATCTCCGTGAACATCTCGCCGAAGGATTTCTATTTCTTTGACGTTGCCGCCGAGCTGAAAGCGCTGATAAAAGAGTACGGCCTCGAGGCACGCAAGCTGCGCATAGAGATCACCGAGAGCATCATGATGAACGATCAGGAAGAGCGTATGAGGACTCTTGCGGAGCTTCGCTCGGCAGGCTTCATTGTAGAAATGGACGATTTCGGCAGCGGCTTTTCTTCCTTGAACCTGCTCAAGGATATGCCGGTAGACGTGCTGAAGATCGACATGAAATTCCTCTCCTCCTCGGGCAGCAGGGAAAAGGCAAAGACGATCGTCAGGAACATTATCCGCCTTTCGGACGAGCTCGATATAGCCTCGCTCACCGAGGGCGTCGAGACCGAATCGCAGTATACCCAGCTTGCGGATATGGGCTGCCGCCTTTTCCAGGGCTATTACTTCGCAAGACCCATGCCCCTCGCGGATTTCGAGGCCTTTGCCTTCGGAAAGTAATAACGACTATAAAACAGGAAGCGGCCTTGGCCGCTTCTTTTTACACGAGTTATCATTTTTAACAAAAATTCCCCCTTTGTTTTGGCGATTGAAACGGAATATACACAAAATGTTAATTATTTTTGCAAAAGGGCTTGACGAATGCCTTGCAGCGTGTTAAAATTAAATTGTATAACTACCGGTGTTTTTCTGCGGAAGCAGCGCCGTTGTATCATCTTTCAAAACGGAGGTAATATTATGAAGAAGGGAAGACTCCTTGCAGGCTTTGCTGCTGCTGCTCTCGCAGCAGGAATGATGTCTCTGTCTGCGTTTGCATCAGAGGCGCCCGAAACACACACCCCCTATAAGTATACCGCTATCACCTATAAGCTTGAGGATAAGACCACCTACGATTTCACAAAGGCTCTTGAAGTCGAGGAAGACGCGAACGTTCCCGCAGTTACGTTCAAATTCACCGTAACACAGGCCGAAGCTAAGGCAGGCACCGAAACATCGCTGCCTATCTACACCACCACTGCGCTCCCCACAGTATCCGATGCGGTATTTGCAGCAGGAGACGCCGAGAAATCCAAGACCGTGAACGTTAGCTTTACGGGCGTTGAATTCTCAGAGCCCGGCGTTTACCGCTATTACATCACCGAGACTGCTACCGAGAATTCAGCATTTACCAACGATGCCACACCTGTCCGTACCCTTGATGTTTACGTTCAGGACGACGGCACAGGCAAGCTTGGGATCGCCGGTACCACATTCAGAAACGGCAGGTGCGAGGACAGCCCCGAAAAGAGCGAGAATCCAACAGCGCTTGAGAAGTCCACAGGCTATACAAACACCTACAACTCCCACGACCTGACTATCGCAAAGAGCGTCGAGGGCAACCAGGCATCGAAGGATAAGTACTTCTCGTTCACCGTTGCTATCTCAAACGCAGGCAGCGGCACAAAGCTGAACGTTGACACCACCAACGCCACCACCGCCGAGATCACCGCAGACACAAACGGTGCTACCACCGTGAGCGGTACTAACCCCTCGGGCGAGAACGCCATCGTTTGCGGCGCAGACGGCACAGCAAACGTGACCGTTCTGCTCCAGCACGGCGAGTCCATCAAGATCACGGGTCTGCCCGACGGCGCTGAGTACACTATCACAGAGAACTTCGAGGATTACACCGTTAAAAGTATCGTCCCTACAGGCGACGACACAGACGGCACAGCCACGGAAGCTGATGATAAGCTCACAGGTGAGTTCACCGATACCATCAAGGGCGACACCACCGTTACCTACACCAACGAGAAGAAGGGCGTTGTCCCCACAGGCGTTATGGTCTCTGTTGCAGGCCCCGCAGTTGCAGGCGCAGCTGTTCTGGGCGGTATCATCACCCTGACGGTCAAGAAGAGGAAAGAGGATAAGGAGTAATTTCCACCGAGATCTCAGCCCCGCCGACAGCACTTCGGCGGGGCTGTTTTGTCCCCGGAGAGATAATGAATTAAGCCAATTTTTAAACAAATCCAACAAAAACACTTAAACAGCCTTGCTGATATTTGTATATGTTAAATTTAATGACTACTAATTTGGTGAATTAGCTTAAAACGGTCGCAGCTATTTTGTTACTTCCTCTAAACTTAATCCCCGCAGCCTGCTTTCCCTTGACAAATCGAGGAAAATCGTATATAATAATAGCATAGAATTACTATCGTAAAGCATAGGCCAAAGAGTGATCGGCCACTCGGCCATGTAGGATACGAAATAAATTATGAAAGGAAAATGGATATGAAAAAGACTAACAACAAATCAGCTAAGAGAAAGCTTATCCCCGCAATTGCAATGCTGACCTGCTCCGCAGTAATGCTTTCCACTGCGACTTACGCATGGTTCACAATGAATAAGGAAGTTAAAGTAACCGGTATGGAAGTTAAGGCCCACGCTGAAGAGGGCCTGCTCATCAACGAAGTTAAGGCCGCTAATGACACCCACTGGGACGAAGAGGCAACAGGTGGTCAGACTGAACTTAATCAGGCTATTTCGTTGAGACCTGCTTCTACTTATAACCTTTCTAATTGGTGGCACGCTAACTCGATGCAGTCAAGTATTGAAGCAGGTGTGGATAACACCACAAAGACCGTTGATGTTGATTCAAGTGGCAACAAATATATTGTAATTGACGAAAGTGCCAGCGGTACACAGGCGACAAAGTATGACCTTGTAGCTGCGAATGATGCTGCAGGCAATACAAAGGCTGAAACCAATGTGTTCTATAAAGATGCAAGTTTCGGTACAGCAGGTGAGTATAATAACGGCGAAGGATTCTATGTAAAGTATACCTACTATCTTAAATCATCAGGTGAAAGTACGTTAAGCATTGCTCAGAATGCACTTCAGGCTAAAGTAAAGGTTACTAAGAAGAACACTGAAACCGAAAAGATAAGCACGGATCTTGATAAGTCGCTTCGTGTAGGTGTTAAGTATAATGATAGTAACTATGCTATTTTTGCACCTCTTGGTGGCGATACATCGTATGACGTTACAAAAGATGCTAAAGGAACTACTAAGCAAGCTGCTACAATTACAAGAAGTGAAACTGGAGAAACTGCATTTGCATCTGTTAATATCGGTGGTGAGGTAACCATTGCTCCTGTAACCGGAGATGCTACAAACCACGAAGGTACCCCGGTATACGTTTATCTTTGGTTCGAAGGTGAAGATTCCAATTGTAAATCTGATAACCTCACAGAGGTTCTTGATACCTATCTGGTTGATGTAACTTTCCAGGATACTGCAATAGGTGGCACAGGTGCTACTGCTGCTCCGTAATCAAAGCTTAAAACTTAACTAACTAAACAACCATGTCCCCCGGATCACAAGTCCGGGGGATTTTTTTATGCCCGCTTTTTTAACATTATGGTACAATTCTTTATACAAACATTGTGATTTATTATAAATTACTTAAAATACAGCCCACAAATAATTGACATTTTAGTGAATATGTTGTATAATAGAATAGAGTATCTGTGCTTAAAAATCATCGGGAGGTGCAGCGTGGAACAGGAAGTTCAGACTACCGTAGGCGGACTCAGAGCCGTTGAGCTCTATTACCGCGTTATAAGAGAGATCTCAAGCGGCAGCACCGCATTCCTACAGTCTCAGACAAGACTTAATACTCCTGCGCTCGGCGTCATGATGCCCGAAAGCTTCCGCGATGTCTCCGAGATCACAAACCAGTGTATCTCCCTCTTCGAGCTCGAACTCGTCCAGGCTCTCGAGGCCTGCGCAAAATTCACCGAGCGCGAGATCGTCTTCGACTGGCTCTCGGTCTATATGCCCGCAGATTACCTGAAAAACCCCCGCGCGGAATATAACATCATGGGCTTCTGCGAGCGCTTCAAGGTCAACACCAACAAGATGTGCTTCGCGCTTTCGGCAAAGCTGCTTGAACAGAGCGACGGCAAGGCCGCAAGAACACTGCTGAACCTCAGGAACAAGGGCTTTCACTTTATGCTCACGGGCTTCGGCTCCGACTCCTGCCCGATGATGAAGCTCTCGGAGTTCGACGTGGATTACGTTATGCTCTCTCCCGAGGTGACACAGTTCCTCGGCCGCAGCGAGCGCTCCGACGGCGCAGTGAAGTCGATCATAGATTTCGTCTCCGAGCTGGAGGCTATCCCCGTCGCCGACGGCGTCCGCAGTGCAAAACAGGCCGAGCAGCTCTACAGCTTCGGCTGCAACTACTGTGCAGGCGCCCTCGTAGGGAACTATATGTCCGAGCGCTACATCAGGCGCAAAAACGAGGATCAATAATACCACCCGAGCCGCAGGGCTCGGAACATACCAAATTCACATACAAAGGAGAATCTGCTTTGAGTGACAAGAAACAGGAACCAAGGTCAGGCAAAATGGTCGATGTCCTTGAGCTCCGCCGTTCGGCCAAGGAGGTCAAGCGATACGTTATTATTACAAGGATACTTGGACTGCTTGTGATAATACTCGTCGCGATCATCGCCATCGCCTACGCTATCTCGTATTTCTATGATAAATACGGAAGCTTTACCGTAAAGGTGAATAAATATGATATGATGCGGCAGGGACTGACACTCTCGGAAACTCCCGAGTTCGAGAAGACCATCTCGACCCTGAATGCCGATATAGTCTACGATATGACCAATATCAGCGGCGAGGACCTGCCCGATAATATCGACATGATAAACGGCAGCCATAACGGCGAAAGCTACATCGCTTATACCTTCTACCTTATCAATTCGGGAAGCGATACCCTCTCCTACGAGGGCGAAATGAATATAGAAAATGTTACCAAGAACGTTGACGAGGCTGTGAGGATCGCCGTCTACTACAACGGCGAAAAGACCGTCTACGGCAAAACGAAGTCAGATGGTTCAGGCAAGGAGGGCGACTGTGACAGCGAGTTCCTTTCCTCAACGATCGTAATGCGGAACCAGCGCGAGGACTTCGAGCCAAAGGCCAAGGATAAATATACGGTAGTTATCTGGCTCGAGGGCAACGACCCCGACTGTGTCGATGAGCTTATCGGCGGAACGCTGAAGCTCTCGATGGACTTTAAGATAACAGAGACCACCTGATCTGAGTTAAGGAGTTAAGGATATGAAAAAAGTACTTAAAATCGTAGTCAACGTTCTCGCCTGGGTGCTGCTGATATTTGCGCTGCTGGTCACCCTGGTGGTATTTTCCACGGGAAGAAACAACGGCGTCGCAAATCTTTTCGGCTTTATTCCCCTGACCGTCGAGTCGGATTCGATGAAGCCCACCTTCAAGACCGATGACCTCATAATCTGCCGCGAGGTGGACGACGTCTATGACCTGAAAGAGGACGACGTCATTACCTTCTGGACGTACATTGACGGCCAGCGCGTGAAGAACACGCATAGGATCGTCGATATAGACGACCAGAACGGCACTCTCAGCTTCACCACACGAGGCGACAACAACCCCACCGACGACTCCACAAGCGTCAAGCCCGCCGATATCATCGGCAAGTGGACAGGTTCAAGGATCCCCGGGTTCGGCAAGGTGATGCGCTTCCTCGGAACGCAGAAGGGCTTCTTCATCTGCATACTTATCCCAATGGCGCTCTTCTTCCTCTTCGAGCTTTATAAGTTCATCGCTACCCTCATCGAGATCAAGCGCCCCTCGATCACCGAGGACGACGAGGAGGAGATCAAGCGCCGAGCCGTCGAGGAGTACATAGCCAGCCAGAAGGCCAAGGAGGCCGAGGCCTCGGGTGAACAAGCGGCTGACGAAAAAAACGAAGCGGCGCAGCCCGACAGCGACGATAACAAGCAGGAAACCTCTGAAAAAACTGAGGAATAATATTTGATCGGAGAAAGCTATGAACGGATTTCTTAGATGGTTCTTCGTGTTCATATCCGAGATGCTCAAGGGCTTTGCCACTATCTTCAAGGGCATTGGACACGGAATAGTACAAATTTTCAATATCAAGAATTATATTGATATCTTCAAGAGCTACTCAACGGATTTTACTGCGCTGAGCTGGATACTGGCCGTGCTGTCGCTGATCCTTGTAGTTGCGGTGTACCTGCTGCTGGCGTTCATCATCATTCTCGCCGTCAGAAAGTATGTGCGCTTCCGCCACTCCATCGTCAGCAACGAGGATCTGCTTGAGGAGATCTCCGACCTGCAGCGGCAGGTGCTGAAAATGACTAAGGAAAAGGACGAGATCATGGCCATGAAGGTCGCCCAGATGGGTCTGCCTGTTTCGGGCTCGCTCTCCCTTGCCGACGGCAGCACCGTGCCCTACGAGGGCGGCGAAGGCGGAGAGGCCACAGTCGTCGAGGAGGGCGTTATCCAGACCGCAGACCGCCGCTTCTCGCGCCTGCTCGAGGTGGACGCATTTTACAGGAATTATACTCCGCCTGAGTACGACAACGAGATCACCCTCGAGGAGTTCTGCGACCGCTACAGGAATTTTGCCTGCTCCCGTATGAACCTCTATTACGAGAAGAAGACTATCCGCCTCTTTGTTGCGGGTATGGCCTCTACAAAGCTCATTATCCTTCAGGGTATCTCTGGTACAGGTAAAACGTCCCTGCCTTACTCCTTCGGAAAGTTCCTCCAGAACGATACGACTATCGCATCTGTTCAGCCTTCGTGGCGTGACCGCACCGAGCTCTTCGGCTACTTCAATGAATTCACCAAGAACTTCAACGAGACCGAGGTCCTCAAAAGGATATACTCATCGGGCTATAATAACGATGTAAACTTCATCCTCCTCGACGAGATGAACATCGCCCGTATCGAGTATTACTTCGCCGAGATGCTCTCCATTCTCGAAATGCCCAACGCCGATGAGTGGGAGCTTGACCTCGTGCCTAACGTATGGAGCACCGACCCTGTCAAGCTGGACCGCGGCAAGCTCATTATCCCTCAGAACGTCTGGTATATAGGTACCGCCAATAACGACGACTCCACCTACGCTATCTCCGATAAGGTATATGACCGTGCCCAGCCTATAAACCTTGACGCAAAGGGCATCGCCTTCGATGCACCCGATACCCCGCCGATAAATATCGGCTTCGACCACCTCGACAAGCTGTTTAAGGAAGCCTTCGAGAAATATCCTATCTCTCAGGAGAATCTTAAAAAGATACAGCAGATGGATCTCTGGGTAATTGAAAAGCTCAGAGTTGCCTTCGGTAACCGTATCCTGAAGCAGATGGGTCTGTTCGTGCCCGTTTATGTCGCCTGCGGCGGCGACGAGCTTGACGGTATCGACTATGTTCTGGCGACCAAGATCTTCAGAAAGTTCGAGTCCCTGAACCTTGCGATGCTCCGTGACGAGCTCCGCGAGCTGGTAGTCTACATCAACAAGACCTTCGGAAAGAACAAGATGAACGAGTCTGTCGCATACCTCGAGAGACTGCAGAAGCTGTTCTGATACTGATATCTGACATCTGAAAAAGAAAGGCGGTGAGCAGCGGTTGAACAGCTTTTACGGCAAGTGGTATGATGAATTCAAAACAGCAGTAAGCGAATTCGGCGATGATGAGCTGTTTGACTCCCTCGATTCGCTGCTCCACCAGAGCAGGAATACCTTCGCCTTTAACCGCAAGCTGCTTGAAAAAGCAATAGATGTCTCATGGGTAGAGGCGATCGAGAACGGCCTTATCCATGTTGATAACGTGCTCAGAAACCCAAGCAGGACGATCGAGGACGTCGAGGAGATCGTGCCTATCGAGCGCTCGCGGAAGATAACCGTCGAGTCTGTCAAGCATCTGGCTCAGCATACCGATCTGATACAGAGCATCGACAAGCGCACGGGAAAGATAACCCCCTCAAAGATACTCAATGTCCATAAAGAAGAGAGTATGTTCACATACGAGAACAAGTTCGTGAACACGCTCATCGACAGGCTGTATATATTTATAAACACAAGATACGAAAAGCTGGCGCAGGTCGCCAAGGACGAGGAGGTATTCTCCCTCGGCTATGATACCATGCTGGATGACGGCTATGGCGGCAAAATGAAGATCGAGCTTAAGATCGAGACCTCGGAGACCCTCGACAGCGTGGACGCCAACGGCTATACCATCTGGCAGCGCGTCGAGAAGCTGAAAAAAATAATTGAGGGCTATAAGGGCTCCGAGCTTTGCATGACGCTCGGCAATACCTTTATCCGCCCTCCCGTTATGCGTACCAACGCCATAATGAAAAACGTTGACCTCAAGGCCTGCCTTACCCTCTGGCAGTATATCGTCGGTTACGATAAGGTCGGCTATGAGATAAACATCGAAAACACCGCAGTTAAGCCCGAGGACGACTACATCGAGGATTTCTATAAGCTGATAGTCATGAACCTCATGCTCTTCCGCTCATATACCGATAATAACGGATATGACATGGAGGAGCTGAAGACCAAGCGCTCAAAGCCGCTGGTGCCAAGGTTCGTCAAGCAGTTCGACAAGGAAGTCGCCGCGGATTACGCGATACAGACCGAAGCCGCCGTGGGCTATATCTCCGCCGACGGCGAGTTCAAGCTGACAAAGAAGCTGCCCGCCAATATGACTCAGGTCTTTGACCAGATCGGCGAGGCAATAAAGATCGAAAAAGCCTACCTTGCCGCAAGAGAGGCCGAGCGTCAGGCTCAGCTCAAGGCCGAGGAAGAGGCCGAGAGAGTCCGCCTCGAGGAGGAGCGCAAGCTCGAGGAGCAGCGCCGCATCGAGGAGGCCAAGCGCGAGGAACGCGAACGCATACGCCTCGAACAGGAAGAAGAGCAGCGCCGTATCCAGGAGCTCATCGAGCAGAAAAAGCGCGAGCAGGAAGAGGAAGAGCGCGAGCGTGCGCGGCTTGAGGCCGAACGTCAGGCAAGGCTCGAGGAGCAGCGCCGCCTTGAGGAGGAGGAACGCCTCCGCCGCGAGGAAGAAGAACGCGCTGCCGCAGAACGCGAGCGTGTGCTGCTTAACAAGAACAAGATGCGCTCTGAGCTTGGCGAAGCCGAAGGCATGGACGAGAGCGAGCTGACAGGCACCGACGAGGCCGAGCTGGAGAAGCAGGCCTACGAGCAGGTCACCGAGGCCGAGATCGAAGAGGCCAAGGCTCAGCTCGAGGAGGAGGCCGCCGAACAGGAGCACGAGCCCGAGTTCGAGGATCCCAGAGCTGTCGCTGCCCGCATGAAGCTGGAGCAGCAGAAGCGCGAACGGGAACGCCGCGAAAAAGAACGCGCCCAGCGCCTCAAAGCAGAGCGTCAGCGCTTCGAGAGCAAGCCCTTCGAGGAGATCCGCTGGGAGTATTCCAAGAACCCCGTCAGACTGCTCGAAAGGCTCATCAGATATATCCTTGTTTATTGGTTCCATATCATACCCGCAGATACGGACAACCCCGACTTCAAAAAGCTGCGCGCAGAGCTGGAAGCAAAGAAGGCTCAGAAGCAGCGCGAGACCGAAGAGCGCAACAAGATGGAGGCATACTACCGCAAGTATGCGCGAACCTTCAAGTACCGCCTGCGAAGGTATCTGGAAGACAGAAAGTTCAAGAAGAAGCGCTTGCAGCAGGCCAAGGGCAAGCCGAAGCCTGTGTATACTCCGCCTCAGCGTACTGCCGAGCAGCAGCGCGAGATAGATATGGAGATGAAGCGCCTCTACAGAGAGTATCACGTCTCAAGGATAGAGCGCTTTGCAAGGTGGCGTAAGGAAAAGCAGAGGCAGCGCATAGAGATAAAGCAGGCAGTCTCGCAAAAAAAAACTGACTCCGCCGCCGAGCCCGACCAACAGCCGGAACGCGGAGTAAAGCGGATAATTGATATCCTGCTGGCGGTGATTACCGTTGCACTGATCGCCTTCTGCGGTTATGTGCTGTTCAATGCTTCGCGAGGCAAGGCTACCGAGGTCTTCGGCAAGACAGTGCTCAGAGTAGTCACAGGCAGCATGGAGCCCTCGATACACGTCGGCGATTATATAATAGCCGAGGAAGCAGACACCGATACGCTCGAGGAAGGGGACGTTATCTCCTTCTACTCCGAGCAGGAGGACGTCGATGGCAAGATCGTCACCCACCGGATAATCGAGTGCCGCGAGGACGGAACATTTATTACAAAGGGCGACACCAAGTCGGACGGGGAGCCTAACGACACTCCCGACTCGGCTCCCGTAAGGCCCGAAAAGATAATAGGAAAATATGCAGGAAAAGCAAGGTTCTTCAACTGGCTCGGCACCTTTGCCGATGTCAGGAAGATACTGCTGCTGGCGGTGATAATCCTGGTCGCAGTCGGCGCAGTCTTCGAGATCAGGAGCATTGCAAGGCTTGGCGGCGAAGCGCTTGACGAGAAACGCCGCGAGAACGAGGCGGAACACAAGCGCCTTATGCGTGCAGCTATCGAGCAGGAAAAGCTGAGGCTGGCACAGCAGGATCTTGCAGCCAAAGGAGTGAAGACGGATGAATCAAGAGAAGATAATGAAGCGTAGAATGATAACAGCTATCGTGCTGATGCTTATCGCGTTTATCGCTCTTGCCGTTTTTATCGGGCTTTATATCGACGAGACCCGCCGCGTTCAGGAGACCTACCGCAGCCAGTATATGACCGAGCTGAAACACGCCAGCGAGGAGATCGGCTTCTTCCTTGAACCCGAGGGCGATCATCAGCTGATCTATCGGCGGGCGTCAAGCTATGTCAGCGGCGCAAATTCCTTTGCGTTCCTGATAAACGACTTTGAAGACAGGCAGAAGATCATAAACGAGCTGAACACCTGCCTGATAAAGTATCCCGAGCAGATGCAGGAAAAGATGGAAGGGGTAAAAACAGCCATTGACCATATCATCGAGGAGCTCGACAAGGGCTATGATGAGCTGGAGGCTGTCATCGAAAGCATCGACCTAAAAGGGAATTAGAGAGGAGTTCGCAGCATGAGTGAGAAGAGAAAGCTTAAAAAGGAGATCAAGATCTGCCGCCAGACCATCGAGGAGATAGAGCGTAAGCGCTCGCGTTCCCAGTCGGCGCTGGTGCAGGCCGTGCTTTTGCAGGAGGAGCCTGACGAAATGGACGTCGAGTGGTTCAACAAGTACACCGGCGAGATAACCGCCTGCCGCAACCACATGATCGAGCTGCAAAAGAAGCTCAATTCTTTGTAAGAAAACAGGAGAAAAAAGGAAAAGGCTGCGCAGAGCATTTCTGCGCAGCCTTTTTGATTATTCGGAGCAAAGCCTCCTCGGCGCTGTCCCTGCAAGAGCAGAGACGCCCGGGGATAGGTCTTACAGATTTACAGTGAACATAACGTCGTTCAGAACGCTCTCGAGCAGCTCCTGTCTGCCGCTCTGGAGGGAAGAGGTCACCTCGCCCTTTTCGAGCGCGTACTTCTCAAGATCCTCCATCGTTACCTTGCCGGCAATGATGTCAGCGCCGATGCCGCTGTTCCAGGAAGCGTATCTGTCGTCAACAAACTTGTCGATGCGGCCGTCCTCGATCAGCTTTACAGCGGCTCTCAGGCCGAGGGCAAAGGTGTCCATGCCTGCGATGTAGCTGTAGAAGATGTCCTCGGGAGTGTAGGAGCCGCGGCGAGCCTTTGCGTCAAAGTTCAGTCCGCCGTTGGTGAAGCCGCCTGCCTTCAGAACTTCATACATACACAGAGCAGCGTCATAAGCGTTGGTGGGGAACTGGTCGGTGTCCCAGCCAAGAAGGGCGTCGCCCTGGTTGGCGTCGATGGAGCCGAAGAAGCCGTTGTCCCTTGCGACCCTCAGCTCGTGCTGGAAGGTGTGCTGTGCGAGCGTTGCGTGGTTAGCCTCGATGTTCATTTTGAAGTCCTTGTCAAGGCCGTACTTGCGCAGGAAGCCGATAACGGTCGCGGTGTCGAAGTCGTACTGATGCTTGGTAGGCTCCTTGGGCTTGGGCTCGATGTAGAAGTCGCCCTTGTAGCCCTGAGCGCGGGCATAGTCAACAGCCATTCTCAGCAGCCTTGCCATGTTGTCCAGCTCCAGACCCATGTTGGTGTTAAGCAGGGTCTCGTAGCCCTCGCGGCCGCCCCAGAAAACATAGCCCATGCCGCCCAGCTTGATAGTGGAGTCGATGGCCTTCTTGATCTGTGCAGCTGCATAAGCGAAAACATCGGCAGAGGGCGAGGTGCCTGCGCCGTGCATATATCTCGGATGGTCAAAGCACTTTGCGGTGCCCCAGAGCAGCTTCTTCGAGGGGTCGGCAGCCATTTTCTCTGCCACATAGTCAACGATCTCGTCGAACTTTTCATTTGTCTCCTTCAGGGAGCCGTACTCGGGCGAGAGGTCGCGGTCGTGATAGCAGAAATAGTTGATGGAAAGCTTGTCCATGATCTCGAAGGCAGCATCTACCTTTGCCTTTGCCCTCTCGGCAGGATCGGCAGCGCCCCAGGTCTTGTCGGCTGTGCCGACGCCGAACATATCGGTGCCGTCGCCGCCCATTGTGTGCCACCAGGAGAGCGCGAACTTCAGCTGCTCCTTCATGGTCTTGCCGCCAACTACCTCATCGGGATTATAGTACTTGAATGCAAGCGGGTTCTTGGACTTGGGTCCCTCGTAGGGGATCTTGGGGATATTTGCAAAAAACTCTGCCATTGTCTTTACCTCCATATAATAATATTAAACTGTGTTGCAATACGCACAAAAATCAAGCGCGTAAAACGTTTACAATTCAATAATACATCAAAAACGCCCCTTTGTCAATACGCTTTTGATGTATTTTATAGTTTATTTACGTTTATTCTTCCAATGCTTTTTAGGCACAAAAACAGCCGCCGCATCCTTGGCTGAACGCGGCGGCTGTAACTTTGTTAAAGAGGAAAAACTGCTATTTTATCAGCCGATGGTCTGGCGGATCCAGGCCTCGAGGTCGGGCTTCGGGCGGAAGCCTATCACCTTGCTGACGGGCTGGCCGTTCTTGAGGATCACGATCGTCGGAATGCTCTCGATGCCGAACTGTGCAGCCACATCGGGATTCTCGTCAACGTCACAATTGAAAAATGCCACCTCGTCGATCTCCTCTGCAAGCTCGTGGACGATGGGTGCCACCATTCTGCAAGGTCCGCACCATGTTGCGGAAAAATCCACCAGCGCGAACTCGGAATTTACTGCTGCCGAAAGATCATTGTTTGTAATAGTCGTTACCATAATTGTTACCTCCGTTTTTTATTTAAGATAGTCTACTGCCGAGAGCGCCGCAACGTTGCCTTCACCCGCGGCCTTGATATACTGATAGGGTCTGCCCGTGATGTCGCCCGCAGCAAAAAGTCCCGCAATGTTGGTCTTCATCTGCCTGTCGGCGGAGATGTGAGCTCCGTTCATCGCAAGCCCGGGTACAAGCTGGCCTGCGGCGATCGCTTCTCTAAGGACGAACACGCCGTTCACAGTGTAGCTGCCGCCCTCGGTGACAACGCTCTTCTTTCCGAGGCCTGCGGCCTCAATGGCTTTCGGTGCTTCTTTGATGACCTCTACGTTTGCCGGCAGCTTCGGCTCTTCTTTGTAGAGAGGGAAGTACAGCACCTTCTCGCAGACCTCGGAGAGGAATGCCGCTTCGGCCTCTTCCTTGGGGCTGTCGGCGATCACCGCAGCGGTCTTGCCCTTGTAAAGCGGTGCGTCACAGGTCGCACAGTAGCTCACTCCGCTGCCGAGGAACTCCGCCTCGCCGGGGAAGGTCTTCGCCTGAACAACGCCCGTTGCAAGTATCACGGAGCGAGCCTCGTACATCTCGCCGGAAGCTCCCTGGAGCCCGAAGAAATCTCCCATGGCGTAAACAGCGGTGATCCTGTCCTCGGTTATCGGTATCTCCATGACCTCAAGATGCTTTTTAAGCGCTGCGGCAAGCTCCTCGCCCTTTACCTGCGGAAATCCCGGATAGTTGTCTATCCTGTGAGCCTTCACAAGCTTTCCCGTGAGGGTGCTCTTGCCGAGCAGCAGCACCGTCTTGTTGCGTATCTTCGCGGTTATCGCCGCCGAGACCCCTGCGGGTCCCGTGCCGATGATCGCGATGTCGTATCTTGCCATCAGATCAGCCCCTCAATGAATTCTCTGAGCTTGCCCATGTCTGCGGTGGGCTCGAAGCGTGCAACGACCCTGCCCTCGCGGTCAACTACGAACTTCGTGAAGTTCCACTTGATGTCGGGATTGTTTTTGTAGTCCTTGTCACGGGCCTTGCACATAGCGCTCATCGCCAGCGCCTTTGCGCCCTTTCCAAAGCCCTCGAAGCCCTTCTGCTCCTTGAGATAGCCAAAGAGCGCCAGCTGGTTCTCGCCGTTCACGTCGCTCTTCTTCATCTGCGGGAACTGTGTGTTGTATTTCAGGGTGCAGAACTCGTGTATCTCGTCGTCTGTGCCCGGGGTCTGTCCAGCAAACTGGTTGCAGGGCACGTCGATTATCTCCAGCCCCTTATCGTGCAGGGCTTCGTACATCTCCTCCAGCGGCTTGTAATGCGGTGTGAAGCCGCAGCCTGTGGCAGTGTTTACTATAAGAATGACCTTTCCCTTGAAGTCTGAGAGCGAAAGCTCGGTGCCGTCGGGTCTCGGTACAGTGTAGTCGTAAATGCTCATGATGATTACCTCCGTTTCGGTGTGTTTTATTATTCCCTGCATTGACGGTTATATCCGCCGTACTGTTTAGTACAATTAAATTGTACACAATTTAATTTGATTTGTCAAGACTTTGCGGACAACTTTGTAGAGATGCACAAAATACCGCCTGCGTTTTTGTACATTGTTTGGAGGCAGTCTCCTTGCCGAAAGCAAAAGCGGCAGGCTGCAAAAACACAGCCTGCCGCGGGATCTGTTTTATTCCTCCGGAAGATTTTTCTTTGTCACATAAATATGAGCCCGGGCAAAGACCGCGCCGAACACCACAAGCAGCCAGTGCCAAAGAGTGATGCCGCAGAGCAGGAAAATACAGCAGGGTATCACAGCCAGAGCCATAGCCCGTCGCGGTGTTTTCTTTTTCAGATAGAGCGCGAACACCACCCAGTAGGCAGCCAAAAGCATCACGTTGCCGCCAAGATAGATAAAAAGATCCGCAAGCGTGTGAAAGCCGAATTTGCGAATACCCAGCGGAAGGCACATCAGTACGATACAGCCGTACAGCCCGACCTGCTCGGTAAGGTTCATCAGCTTGTTTGTGCAGAGGTTTTTACCGCCTCTGTTTTTTATCGCGTAGATGATGTTCGGTATCAGCATCAACACCACCACGGCGAGACCCAAAAGATTTATTAGTCCAATTCTCATTTCTTTTCCTCAGTCTGCTTCTTCGGGATAAATTCTATCATCGAGGTTATGCTCTTTGTCGGGCAGGCGGCCTTGCAGCGTCCGCAGCGAATGCACTCAGCGCTGTTTATCTGCTTCCTGACGTCCACCGCCATCGGGCAGACCGCGTCGCATTTGCCGCAGCCAACGCAGCTGTGCTCGTCAACGTCCATTCGGTAAAGCGCAAAGCGGTTGAAGAGCGAGTAAAGCGCTCCGAGCGGGCACAGATAGCGGCAGAAGCACCTGTGTATGAACACAGCGCCGATGACGACAGCACAAAGCACTCCGACCTTCCACAGAAAAAGCGTACCCGTCAGCTGCCGCAGCTGCTCGTTCAGGGCTGTCAGCGGCAGGCCGCCCTCAAGCGTCCCCGCAGGGCAGATGTATTTGCAGAACCATGAGTCCCCAAGTCCGTATTTGTTCACCGCCGCCGCAGGAAGTATCAGCACGAACACCGCCAGCACCGCATATTTAAATAGCCTGAGCACGCGGTCGGGCTTTCTTGGCATCTTGAGCTTTGGCAGGGGCAGCTTGTACAGCAGATCCTGCACCAGGCCGAAGGGACATAAAAACCCGCAGATAAGCCTTCCGAAGATCACCCCGAAAAGCACCAGCGTCCCGAGAACGTAGAAGGAGAAGCTATGCCTTGCGCCTGCGGCGACAGCCTGCATCGACCCGATCGGGCAGGCCCCGAGCGCTCCCGGGCATGAGTAGCAGTTCAGCACAGGCACGCAGAGCTTCTTGCTGTCTCCCGTGAAGATGCGCCCGCCCTTGAAGCCCGCAGCGTAGCCGTTGAACAGAGCCGCGAACCCGAGCTGCACCGCCAGCCTTATCCTGCCGTGGCGCTTCAGCCTATCCCGATGCATTCGAGACATATCCTCACCGCCTTTGCAAAGACCTCGGTGACTTCATTTCTCCATATCCCCAAGGCAACGAAGCCGGACCCGAGCACCAGCGCTCCCAGCCTTGCGCAAAGTCTTGCACGGGCGCTCATTTCATTGCCTCTTTTCCAAGGGAGAGCAAGCAGTTGTTTATTTTTTCGGTGTATTTTTCGGTAACATTTCCCGCGCCGATGATGGCGTCGCCCATGATGTTCCCCTCGCTGTCCACAAAGACCGTGGTGGGAGTGAACATGATGGAAGAGCCAAGCGACGCAAGGTCGCCCTCTGCCGAGATTATCGTCAGGCCGTCAAAGCCCGCATCGTTAAGGATAGCCTGTGCCTGGTCGGGATAAAATCCCCCGTCAAGACACCAGGTCATCAGCGCAACGTTCTCCGGAAGCGATCGGCGGAACTCCGCAAGCTCTGGCATTTCGGCAATGCAGGGCGGACAGGTCGTCCCCCAGATGTTTATGACTGTCACATCGGCGCGTGCAAACTCGCTCTCGCTGATCTCGGCGCCCTCAAGGGTGGTGGCCGTGAAGCTCTTCGGGTCGGTCAGCCCCGAGATGTTCTTCATCTTCTTTACCGTACCGTCGGCTTCCTCGACGACCTCGGCGCTCTGAGAGGGCGCGTCTGTCAGGCCGAGCTCTTTTTTAAGCTCCGAATCCGTCTTGTCCGTAGCATCGGAACACCCGCAAAGCAGCCCGCAGCACAGCAGGGCGGCAATGATACTCTTTTTCATTCAGGCGGTCTCCTTTCATAGACTATATCACGGTTATTATACCACATTCACGAAAAAAAGTAAAGCCGCGAAAACCCGCCGCCATAAGCATTTTATCGGAAAGGCGAAAAATTGTCATTTTTAGTTAGTATGTGCGCAAAACACTTGACTATGCTCAAATCGAGATGTATAATAAATATGTATGCACAAATTATATATCAAAGATCGGAATGGGTTTGATTTTATGATAACAAATATACTCAGGCTGCTTGAAAAAAGCGCCGCCGAAAGACCCGATAAGCGGGCTGTAACCGAGAACGAGCGCCACCTGACCTATGCGGAGCTGCTGGCTCAAAGCCGCCGCATCGGTTCCGCGCTTGTCGGTCACATCGCCCCGAGGGCGCCTGTCGGGATATATATGGAAAAGGGCATCGACGCCCTCTGCTCGTTCTTCGGGACGGTCTGTGCGGGCGGGTTCTACACGATGCTTAATACCGAGCTGCCCGACGGGAGGCTGTCGGATATCTGTCGTGTGCTCGGGGCGGGCACGGTCATCACCACCGACGAGCTTCGCCAAAAGGCCGCGGAGCTTTTCCCGAAAGCGGAGATACTGACCGCCGCCGAGCTTGCCGGGCACGAGGAGGACAGCGCCGCTCTTGAAAGGATACAGAGCCGAATGATCGACACCGACCCGCTGTACGTCAACTTCACCTCGGGATCGACAGGAACGCCGAAGGGCATCGCCGTCTGTCACAGGAGCGTGATAGATTTCATCTCCTGCTTCACGGAGCTTTTCGGCATCACCGAGAAGGACGTCATCGCAAATCAGGCGCCCTTCGATTTCGACGTTTCCGTAAAGGATATTTATTCGGCCATCGCGGTCGGCGCCGAGCTTGTCATAGTGCCGAGGCAGCTGTTCTCGGCGCCCGCAAAGCTTATCGACTACCTCTGCGACAACAAGACCACCACCATGATCTGGGCGGTGTCGGCACTCTGCCTGATAAGCACCTTCCACGGCCTTGATTACAAGACCCCCGAAACGGTGAACAAGATACTTTTCAGCGGAGAGGTCATGCCGCACAAGCACCTGCTGCAATGGCAGAAGCACCTTCCCGATGCGATGTACGTCAACCTCTACGGCCCCACAGAGATAACCTGCAACTGCACCTACCACATTCTCGAAAAGGGCAGGGACTATTCCGAGGGCATTCCTGTGGGTGTGCCTTTCCCGAACGAGGACGTCTTCCTGCTGGCTGACGGCAGGGAGCTTGTGACAGAGCAGGGAAGAACGGGCGTGATAACCGTCAGGGGAACAGCTCTCGCTCTCGGCTATTACCGCCTTGACGATAAGAACAGCGAGTGCTTTGTCCGGAACCCGCTGAACGACAGATACCCCGAGACCGTCTACCTTACAGGCGACCTTGGCTTTTACAACGATCGCGGCGAGCTCGTCTTCTGCGGAAGAGCAGACCATCAGGTCAAGTACATGGGACACAGGATAGAGCTTGAAGAGATAGAGCGGGCAATGGCTGCGATAGACGGCGTCGAGCGCTGCTTTTGCGACTTTGACGAAAAGAAACAGCGCCTCAAGGGCTACTACCTCGGGACCATCGACAAGAACGACCTTCACGCCGCAATGAAGGCTGTGCTGCCCGTCTTCATGATACCCGGATATTTAAGAAAGCTCGACGAGATCGTGCTTAACAAAAACGGCAAGATCGACAGGCGAAAGACCATAGAACAGCTGGGAGGTGCAGGCCGTGGATCGTGACCTTGAACTGATGCTCGGCCGAGAGAAGAACGCTTTTTACGTCTTTGATTCGGCAGCGCTTAAAAACAGGTGCGCTTATCTCAGGGCTCATCTGCCTGCGGGCGTTCAGCTCTGCTACGCCGTGAAGGCCAACCCCTTTATCCCGAAGGAGCTGGAAAACGAGGTCGAGCGCTTCGAGATCTGCTCGCCAGGAGAGGCGGACATCTGTCGCAGGCTTGAGATCGACAGCCGCAAAATGGTCATCTCGGGAGTGTACAAGACACCCGAGGTCATCGAGGCGCTGGTCGCGGACGAGTCCTTCGAGGGCATCTTCACCGCCGAGTCCACAAGTCAGTACGAGCTGCTCTGCGGCCTCGCGGAAAAATACGGAAGGCGGCTGAAGGTCCTGCTGCGCCTCACAAACGACAGCCAGTTCGGAATGAACGCCGAGGACATCGAGCTTATCGTAAAAGAACGCGGCACCCACCCGCTGACAGATCTTCTTGGCGTGCAGTTCTTCTCGGGCACACAGAAGACCTCGCTGAAAAAATACCGCCGCGAGCTCGAAATGCTCGACAGGTTCCTCTTGAAGCTGAAGAACGAGTATTCCTTTGAAGCCGAGGAGCTTGAATACGGCACGGGCTTCCCCGTGGCATATTTCAAGGGCGAGGAGCTTGACGAGGAAGCGCTGCTTGCGGGCTTCTCTGAGTTTTTGGAGGGGCTTGTGTTCGGCGGACGGATCGTCCTCGAGCTTGGGCGAAGCCTTGCCGCCTGCTGCGGAAAATACTACACCCACATCGTGGACATCAAGACCAACAAGGGCGTGAACTACGCCCTCATCGACGGCGGTATGCACCAGCTGGTCTACTTCGGCCAGCAGATGGCAATGAAGCAGCCGCTGCTCTCAGTCGTCGGCAAAAGCGGCACCGTTCAGGACAAGCTCTGGACGGTCTGCGGGTCGCTGTGTTCGATGAACGACATCGTCGTCAAGCAGCTGCCCCTGCCCGAGATCGAGGTCGGCGACGTGCTGTGCTTTGAAAACACAGGCGCCTACTGCATGACCGAGGGCATCTCGCTGCTGCTCAGCCGCGACCTTCCCGCAGTTTATATCCGAAAGGACGGCGGCCTGTTCTGTGTCCGCCAAAGCTTTGAAACAAGAGAGATCAATTTCCCAAAATACGAAAGGATGTTATAACATGGAAAGACTTATCGAAATACTTGAAGACATTCAGCCCGACGTTGACTACGCCAGCTGCACCGACCTTATCGACGGTCACTACCTCAGCTCCCTCGCGATCATTTCGCTTATCGCCGAGCTCGAGGAGGAGTACGACATCACCGTGCCTGCCGTCGAGATCGTCCCCGACAATTTCAACTCGGCCGAAAGGATCATGAAAATGATCGAAAGGCTGCAAGAGGAGTATTGATATGCAGCTTTCTTCACTGCTGCTGGCAGGGAAGGGCAAGTCGCTGACCTCGCTGTTTTCCCTGCTTTACCTGATACTCTTTCTGCCTGCCTGCATCGTGGGCTATACCCTCACGCCAAAGAAATGGAAGAAATACTTTCTGCTGCTGGCAAGCTACGGCTTTTTCTGGCTCATCAGCGGAGAGCTGGTGATCTACCTTATCATCTCGACCTTCTCCGTCCACTACTTCGGCATCTGGATAGACAGGCTCTCAGGGCAGATGAAGGCACAGCTGGCAGAGCTCCCGAAGGAGCAGCGCAAGCAGGCAAAAGCAGGCTTTGTCAAAAAGCAGAGAGGCGTTGTCACACTTGCGGCGGTGCTGCATATAGGGCTGCTGCTGGTGCTTAAATACTCGCCATTCTTCACCACGAACGTAAACACCCTGCTCAACAAGCTGGGGCTGTCCGTAAGCCTTGAGATACCGAAATATCTTATGCCCATCGGCATTTCGTTTTTCACGCTGCAAGCCGTGTCCTACATCGTGGACGTCTACCGCGGCGTGATAAAGGCCGACGGCGACCTGCTTCGGCTGGCGCTGTTCATGAGCTTTTTCCCGCAGATCATCGAGGGCCCCATCTGCCGCTACAGCGAGACCGCCGAGCAGCTCTGGAACGTTAAGCCCATCGAGTACAGGAACCTGACCTTCGGCCTCCAGCGCATTCTTTTCGGTATGCTCAAAAAGGTCGTTGTCGCCGACAGGCTAAACCTGCTGGTGTCTGCCGTTTTCGATACCAAGAACAACTATCAGGGCGGCATCATCGCGATCGGCGCTGTTTGCTATACCGTCCAGCTCTACATGGATTTTTCGGGCTCGATGGACGCAGTCGTCGGCACCGCACAGATCTTCGGCATCACAATGCCCGAGAACTTTAAGCGGCCGTTCTTTTCAAAGACCATCTCCGAGTTCTGGAAGCGCTGGCATATCAGCCTTGGCGCCTGGTTCAGGGACTATATCTTCTACCCCGTGACCACCGCCAAGAAAATGAAAAAGCTGACCTCGAGCGCAAGAAAGAAGCTGGGAAACCACTACGGCCCTCTTGTTGCGGGAAGCATCGCGCTGTTCTGCGTCTGGTTCTGCAACGGCCTCTGGCACGGCTCTGCTTGGAGCTTTATTTTCTTTGGAATGTACCACTTCGCGCTGATACTGATAGGCAATATGCTCGAGCCGCCTGTGCAGGCCGTGAACAAAAAGCTCCACATCGACCCCAAGCGCTTCTGGTACAGGCTGCTGCAAATTATCCGCACCTGCGTGCTGGTCGTTATCGGCGAGCTGTTTTTCAGGGCAAGAGGCCTCCGCGCAGGGCTCGACCTCTTCAAAAGAATGGTGACGGACTTCTCCTTCTCCACCCTTGATAACAGGCTGCTCAAAACGCTTCACGCCGACAGGTACGACTTTGCCATCGTGGGCGTCACGCTGCTTATTATCTTTGTTGTCAGCGTCCTGAACGAAAAGGGCGTCTGCATCAGGGAGAGCCTCTCCAAAAAGCACGTCGTTATCCGCTGGGCTGTGCTTTACGCACTGCTGCTGTATATCATCATCTTTGGCGCATACGGTCTCGGCTACAAGCCCGTTGACCCGATGTACGCCCAGTATTGAGGAGGTGCGTCATGCCAACTGTGATTAAAAACGCATTACGCGCCCTGATCTTTGTCTTGGGGCTGGTGCTGATGCTCTTCCTGCTCTCGAAGGCGTTTTCTCCCGCCGAAGGCACGATAGCCGACGGCGTCCATTCCATTGAATCCAACGGCATCTACGCCGAAGCGGAAAATAGCATCGACGTGATCTTCCTCGGCGACAGCGTTGTCTATTCGGGCATATCGCCCTTGCAGATCTGGAGCGAGTACGGCATACCGACCTACTGCTGCAGCACCTCTGCCCAGAAGCTCTGGTACACCGAGGATATGCTCCGCAAGGCTTTCAGCTGTCAGTCCCCAAAGCTTGTGATGATGGAGGCCGATGCCCTGTTCTCGAAGTTCAATTTCGATGACTCCGCCATGCACAAGGCCGAGGGAGTGCTGCCGATCTTCAAGTATCACGACCGCTGGAAGCAGCTTGCAAGACAAGCCACGGGCGACAAAAGCAACGAAAGAACAGCCGAAGACTACAAGGGCTACAGGCTCAACTTCAAAAACAAGCCCGCAGCAAATACGGGCTATATGAAGCAGAAGCTCAAGATCGAGACCCTGCCCTCGCGCAACAGGTCATATTTCAAAAAGATAAAGGACTACTGCGAGGAGCACGGCGCAAGGCTTGTGCTGTTCAGCTGCCCGAACACAAAGCACTGGAACAACGCAAGGCACAAGGAGATCGCCAAGCTCGCCGATGAATACGGCCTCGACTTTATCGACCTCAACACCCTCACCAAGGACGTCTCCATCGACTGGAGCCGCGACACCAGGGACGGCGGCGACCACCTGAACTATTACGGAGCTGCCAAGGCCACCGCCTATCTCGGCAAGTACCTGAACAGCCTCGGCAGCTTCGCCGACCGACGCCGGGACCCCGAGTATCAGAGCTGGAACGACGACGCCGAAGGCTTTCTTGAAATAATCGCTAAGAAAACAAAATGAACGCCGCAAGCGCAAAAAAACGGGTATCCTCTCCGTTCGGGAGGATGCCCGTTCTCTGTCTTTAGAGTTTTCTTGTCAATAGATCTTCCGGCGAAGCTCGTCCTTGCTCTGGTCGAAGTCAACGATCAGCACGCTCGAGCCGTCGTAGCCCGTGCCGTAGGAGTAGGCCTCGTCGCTCGGTATGCGCATCTGGTCGGTCTCGTACTTCATCACGAAGGGCAGCCTGTAAAGCAGCAGGTAAAGCTCGCCTTTGGTCATATTTGTCTGAACGTTCTCGGCGCAGGTGCAGATGAACTTGTCTGTGTCGAGCAGCGACAGGTCGCGGGCCTTGCCAAGTATCTTGTTCATGACGGTGCGCTGTCTTTCGGTGCGCTGGAAGTCTGCATTTCCGACGTATCTCAGCCTTGCGTAAGCCAGAGCCTGGTTGCCGTTGACCTTGAGCCCTCTGCCGCCCTTTTCAAGGTAGTCGGTGCCCTTCTCGTTGCCAAGGTACTCGTTCTGCTCGCGCATAGGAGGTATCATGCCCTCGGCCTCTTCGTCGGTGATGTCAAGCTCGATGCCGCCGACAGAGTCAACTATGTCGATGAAGGAGAAGAAATCCACATAAACATATTTGTCAACTGCGATGTCAAAGTTGTATTCGATGGTGTCCATCAGCAGCTCTGCGCCGCCGTAGACGTATGCGGCGTTCAGCTTGCACCAGTCGCCCTGACCGTAGGTCGTGCCGTCGCCGTCAAGGTCGTAGTCGGGAAGCAGCACATAGCTGTCGCGCATGAAGGACGTCATCGTTGTGCGCTTTTTCTCCTTGTCGATCGAGAGAAGAATGATCGAGTCTGTTCTGCCGCGTTCGTCGGCGTTCCTCGTGTCGGAGCCGATGACCAGAACGTTCAGAACGTCCTCGGACTTCATCGAGGCATTTGTGTAGCGGCGATCCTCGTCCTTGAGATATGTGACCTTTCCGAGATAGCGGAAGATAAGTATGTGCAGCAGCAGAGCCAGCACAAGTATTATTATGAACAGGACGATGAAGAACGTCCTTACGGGGTGCTTGCGCTTGGCGTTGATGGCATCGGTATTTGCAGCGCCGAATTTCAGCGGCTCGCTGCGGTCGATATGCTCCTGATGCTGGCGGCTCATAGCGGTTTTTCCTTTCTTCTTTTTGTGTGAGGAGCTCTTTGCCTTCTTTGCGGGCTGCCTTGCGGGTGCCTGAGTTTCAGCACGCTGAGCCTGAGTCCTGATGACAGGCTCGGGTGCCTCGGGTATATCCGTCTGGTAAAGATTGGGGTCCTCGAAGGGGGAGTACTCCTCGTCGGGGCCTGCAAGGCGCTGGAAGTGCTTCATCTGCGCCTCGAATTCAAGCTGATATTTATCCTTAACTCCGTTGTTCCCGCTGTCGGCAGCCGACCCTGCGGGAGTGCGGCGAGTTTCATCGTTCATTACACGACCTCCGTTTGTTTTTGAGAGTCCGACTATAATTATAATACATTATTATAAAAAAGTCAAGGTGCAGGCTCCGCGTCCGCACCCGTGTCTGTTTCCCTATCCCGCCGGAAAACAAAAAAGGCGGCTGCCTGACCCTTGAACGGATCAGACGGCCGTTATTTGATCTGTGCTTTGTGAGGGGATCACTCCCACTCAGCTAAACCACATCATTTCTAAACATTTTTGTTCAGAGAATATGATGGCTTTTGGCTCTGATTATTTCATTTGATAAGTACTATACCTGCTTGAGGGTGGTGTGTTATCAGGGTGTTATCGGGGTGATAACGGCTTGTGAAGCAATACGTCAGGCGACTTGCTCCTTAGTTGGTATTATAGCGCAGATTGGGGCGGTTGTCAAGTGCTTTTTCACACTAACGGTAATTCAAGAATCTCTTTTATTATTTCAAATAGCTCTATAAAAGAATCAAAATTGAAATTATCAAAAGGTGGTTCTTTATTAAGTATTCTCTGTGCAAACTCCATTTTGGGCAACGCTAAATTGACATCAGCATTATCAAAGTGAGTTATTCTTTCACCGGAAGTACCATCAATAATATTTATTTTATCTTTTCCACACTTCTCTTTTCGATCGCAGTTCAAGCAATGAATACTATTTATTCCTCTTTTATCAAATTCATTTCCCATAAATAATCTACGGGATATTCCTCCAATAGATACTTCTGTTTTTATTTCATCATCAGTATAGTAATGCTCAATGCTTATTAATGGTGTTTCTGTTCTGTGTTGTGGAATTGGCAATAGGATAGAATAAACATTATTTCCCCAATTCTTATATCTGTTAGTTGAGCTTTTAAGCTTTTTTGTTGCATTAGGTTCATCGTCGTCAGCAATAAAAATGATTTTTTGATTCCTTTTGATTTTCGATAAGCTCTCACATATTGTACAAAGTGTAGACCACCCCATTTCCATTTGAAGCGGAGAATCTTTGTATTTATCACCAGTAGGATCGTATTCATATAACTCAAAATCCATATCTGAAAAAAGAGATTCATTCTCTGACTTAGATGATAAAGCATTATATGCTGCTTTAATATGTCTCCAATCAGTTGAACCTTCAGTTATGATTAGAGGCTTAGTATTAGTGGCGTCTTGTATAGTTTTTTGTACCTCTTTTTGATAGTGCTGAGTTTCCGTCATATAATCAAAAGCTCGTTGGAATTCTGAAAATGATTCCGCTGTAATTTGAGTACCGGTTGGTAATTGATATATTTCAAACCCATCATCATCAAATTCATTTTTCATTCCTAATAAAAACAGTGGAGAATGAGTTGTAATAACAAATTGTACTTTAGGAAACAGCTTTATAAGTTTTGGCAACACCTCTTTCTGCATAGAACCGTGAAGATGAAGTTCAATTTCATCTATAATGACAATTCCTGTTATATTTTTAAGATGTATGCTATTACTGATTTCAAGTTTATCTGCATACTTAACTATCGTTGAAAACATATTAAATAAGGCTATTTCTCCTGTAGATAAAGCATCCAGCTGTGGAGTTATAAGCTCATTATTGCTAACTTTTTTGATATTGAACCTTGATCCGCTATTGTTTCGGATGTTTAAATCGAAGTAAACTTCCTGGTTCTTTATTTGACTCATTATTCGTTCGATTTGCTTCCTACAATTTCCTAAAGCAATATAATTGTTTATATTGCCATTTGGATAATGCGTTAAGTTAAAGCTATTACCATCATAATAAATATCTGCTCTTGAATCAACAATAAGATCCAAAAGCCACTGAAGATTGGTAGCAGTTACATTATTCACACTGATAGGATTGATAAGAGTTCCGTTATAATGAGGCGCTGTATATGGATGCTCGTAATCTGATATATCAAAATACTTTTCCCCCATCCAGTTTGGCTTTTCATATCGATCAGGTCCAAAATATGCAAAGATGTTCTCTGAAAAGATTTTTTCTGCTTGTTCCTTTGTTATAGAAGTAACTTTTATGTTATTTTCATTTCCCCAAGAACCAAAAAATGGAGATTGCTCACAGTTCTCCTTAAATTCCTCAAAAGTTATTTTTCCACACTTAAAGATATAATCTACAGAATCAGTATACTGAATATATGAGTATAAGTACTGATTTCCAAATGTTATTTGTGAAGGACTTATTATTTTATAGTATTTATACGAATGCCCAGTATCTGATACACGAACATTTGTAAAAGCGGTACCAGCCATTTCATAAAAGGAGTCAACTATATTCGACAATAAAGTGGACTTTCCGCTTCCATTTTCACCAACTAAGATTATTGGCTTGGGTAATCCAACAGAGTTGAAAGGCATATTTATGATAATATTTTCGAGAGGACCAACATTTTTATAAACCATCTTTTTTAGATACATTTTAACTCCTCCTTGTGTTTTTAAGTAACAAATAGGCAAAAAATCCCCTGAAACAACGCAGTTATCAAGTATATCTACATTATACCACAATACCCGTATTATTTCAAGGGAATTCGACTATATATTCTATTATTCCTGCCCCGACTTCTTCAAATTACAATCCCTGCAAAGCATCTGCAAATTCTCCGGAACGGTCTTACCGCCTGCGTGCCAGGGTGTGATATGATCGGCGTGCATTTTCTCGAAATCAAAGTGCTTTTTACATATTGGGCAGATACCCTGCTGCTGTTCGTATGCAGTGCGAGCATACACGCCATTAATCTAGCTAGGTTAATTAGTTGTGAGGTATCATATTGAAGAGGGTGTATTATCTTCATTGCCATACAGCGAAAACCTTATAGCATCACGATAAACATTCCCTTCTGGCAGATTGAGGGAAGAGAATGCTTCTTGTACCTTGTAAACAGTTGTGCAATGTTCCTCTATGATTCCTAATGGACGAATCGTACCATCATTCTTATCCTCGTTTAAGTAATCGTATGAAACAAAATGGATTGAAGCAGGTTGCGAAGGAAATATGGGCACTTTTTCTTTTCCGCCAAGACGATTTAATACTCTTTCATAGACTGGCTGTGGGCACACAAAATATAGACCTGTTTTACATAAGTCTTCTCTTTGAAGCACTTGTCCTTTATATATCAGTTGAGGTATAATCCTTTTAGATACATTTTCCCAGTTTAATCCGACTGTATCACTGGTAATGTGCCGTCCATTTAAAAGATTTTCTCGTGCCGTACGATAATTTCCGGTAGTATCAATTGTTTGAACTTCAATTGCGGTGAACTCTACTAATTCACCATTCTCGTCTAATCTGGCAAGAACCCAATCTACAAAATAGGATCCTGTGCCTTTACGTTGTGGCAATCGCAACTCTCCGCCCCAACCATGTCCAAAAACGGCGATTGCTCCTCCTTCGTCTTTGGCTTTTTGAACTGCGATTCTTCCCGCATATAGGTTCATATCTGCATTAAATGCCTTGGACGTTATTGTTTTTAACATTTTATAATCATCAGCATATATTCTAATGGGACAACAAATAACATCAGGAGAACCTTCAGTCTTTTGTCTTACGGCACAAACACCGGCAGCAATTCTGTCACGCGAAAGTATTTTTGTGCACTGACTTCCTAAAAAAGGACATATCTGTCGTGCAGCAGTCGAACCTGCAATTGAAGAAGTATCCTCGGCGCTATATCCAAAGAATTCAGCTATAAATCCTGACACTTTTATTCACCCTCCTTTAGAATCGATTTGAGAGCTAAACCAACTGCTTCGGCAAGAAGAGGAGGAACCGCATTTCCAACCTGAGCAAATTGTTCGCTTTGAGATCCAGTAAATACATAATGATCAGGAAAAGATTGGATGCGAGCGGCTTCTCGAACGGTAAATGACCGTTCCTGAGAATAGTGGAAGAATGCCCCCCAGTGCGGATCGCATTTTGTAAGTATTGTTGAAGCTAAACCATTCGGCATCACACGTCCATACCTTTTGGTATGATCAGACTTTCGAGCTTTTTGCATTCCTTTTGGCAGAAGCTCGTCTGGAATATCAGTCCAGTTTCCGCCGGGTTTAATATATTGCAGTCTTTGTAAGTTTTCTTTTGATAGTCTTGGTGCTTCATGATTATAAACGCCACTACTTCCACATCTCATTCTACGTTGATAATCACAAAACGGCTCGCAATAATACTCCTTAACCGTCGAGCCACGTTCACCTGCCTTTAACGGTGGTAAATCACCGATGGCTTCCTCAACCGTTGTAAAGTGGACAGATGCTTCAGCTGCTGGAAGCTTCAATAAAGTTTGTCCGTCAAAAGTTGTGGTGAAATTCGGTTTAATTGGTGCATGAAAAACCGGCTCAGGAAAAGCCAGTGATGGGAGCTTTTTCCCTCTTAACCCAAGAATAATCGTGCGCCATCTCATTTGAGGAACACCATAATATGCAGCACCAAGGATTCTAACATCCGCACCATAACCCAATTCAGCTAAAGCTTCTAAAATTGCGTGTAATGTAGCACCATGTTCAAATGAAACAAGCCCAGGCACATTTTCAATCAGAATTGCTCTTGGCGCAAAAGCATCCACAAAACGAAGGTATTCTTTAAATAAATGATTTCTCTGATCCAATACGCTACGAATCGGAGCGTTGATTGAGAAGCCTTGACAAGGAGGGCCACCAGCAATAAGATCTAAAGACTCACGTTCTATGCCTAATTCTATACGAATTTTATTAGCATCAACTGATCTAATATCAGCAGTAAGCACTTTTGAACCAGGATGATTTATTTTGTATGTGTTGGCATAGGTATCTACAATTTCCGAAGCAAAAATACTATGAAAACCAGCCTCAGATAAACCTTCAGATAGACCACCTGCGCCAGCAAACAAGTCAATCATCGTTAAGTTGTTATCAATCATGGTTAAGCTCTCCTTGATGAACTCTGGTGTTGCTCAAATCTCACATAAGTATTTTGGGGTATACTTTACATAATATCTTATTTATTATATCATATCATCCGGCCTTTTTCAAGTCCGTTTTATAATGTTTTCTTGTTTTTGATATGAAAGAACGAGAATGTACAGGGCTATTACTGCTGAATTTACATAATCAAGCCGAAGGACTCACGCAGAATCCTTCGGCTTTATCACTTGAAATAAGAATGAAACTATGGTATAATAATTGCAAGCCAAATAATATGTGAAAAGAGGGATTACATGAATAACAAGGATAGAAAAATATTTTGGGATACATTATGTTCTTTACAAGGAATAGATATTAATCATGAAGCAGAGATACTCCGTAAAACTATAAAAATGCCTAAATATCTTTATAGATTTCGACCTGTTACAATTAACTCACTTGAAAGCCTTCGTACCAATACAATGTTCTTTTCTACAGCAGATCATTATGATGATCCTTTTGATTCTTTTACTCATATAGATTGGGATCTTGTTGCAAAACAAATTCAAGCTGAATATCATGATACGGTAAAACTTGAAAAAATCGCCACCTCTATTCAAACAACATTTAATCTTCCTGAAGACACCGTAAAGGCAATGGTGGCAGCAATAAAGTCAATGACATCCGATCAATGGATAGATTTTAGCACAACAGTTTTAAAGGAAGCAAGAGCAGAAATACAAAAGAGACAGCTTTCAATCTGTTTCACAGAACAATGTAACAACGAAGTCCTCTGGCTAAAATATGCATCAGAGCACAAAGGATTTGCTTTAGAATACCAAGTAACCGATGAGTTTCTTCTTTATAATGATAATGGAATAAAGCACAATTACTTTCTTTATCCGATTTATTATTCAAATAGCAAGTATAATGCATCTGATTACGCTAAAAAAATAGCATTTCAATTACTTGCATTATCTTTGAATCCTGTTTTGCAAACGTATATACTAAGTAATATTCCTACATTGAACTGGCACTATGAACGTATTGGACTAATCAAGCATAAATGTCACGAGCATGATAAAGAATGGAGAATCCTCCATCCGTTTATTATGACATCGCAAGATATAAAAAGACAAAGGCCCCAAATGAACCGAAGACCAAACAGTGTTATTATTGGAATCCGCACAGGATCATCTGAAAAGAATTTGATTATTTCTCTTGCGAAAGAAGCAGGCATTCCAAGGATATACCAGTTGAGTATAGATAGGAATGGTAAGTTTGTGAAATCTTTGATCTACTCGGAAAATAAGATATAAGAGTACGCCGAAGGACTCCCACCGAATCCTTCGGCCCTTTTCATCTCCCCCTATTCCTCTTACCTACCCACTCCTCCCACTTCTTTCTCTGACTATGCCTCTCCAAAAACTCCATAGCCTTGTTAAACTTCCACTTCCAGTAGCCAATCTCCTCCTGCACCGACCTGAGCGATTTTTCCAGCCTGTCCACAGCTTTTTGCAAAGCAGTCTTCTCCGATGCCAGCGTCTTGTTTAGTTCCCGCAGCTTTGCGACATTCTGTAAAAGCTCGTCATTCTCCTCGGTCAGCCTCTCAACAGCGTCCGCCATTTCTGTTTTATCGTTTTCAGTCGCTATCTGTTTCTTTGCAAGGACAGCGACTTTTTCATAATCATCAGCCGAGAGAGTCACTTTATCCCCCAACGCCTTACGCTTTACTTCAATTGTATCTATCTCCAAGAGGGCAGTCACTTTTTCGGCAGAGACCTGTATCATCTGCTGATCTGCCGTCAGCTTTTCCTCGACAGCTCTAAGCTCCGCAGTTTTCTCCGCTATGGTGTTATCAAGCTGCTCAACCATATCGGTCTTTTCGGCATACTCCCTGTCAAGTCTGTCTATCACCTCGTCGGCTGAATTCAAAACCTGCTGTCTTCTCTCGATAATGCTGTTAGTCGTCTGCACCTTGTTTTCAAGCACCGCCACTTCACGAGTACGCATTTTCTTCTTGTAATCAAGCACATCGAGGTGCTGCTCATGAGTGTCAAGCTGCTGCCATTCGATACCGTAGCTGCCCATAATATCTGCAAGCGCCTGCTTTTCGCTGTCGATCCACAGTTTTGAGCAGGTGTTTAGTTTTCCCTCGCCCTTGTACCCCTGCTGTTCGAGTGCGCCCGTCAGAGTGTTGCGGGTGGACAGACCCCTCTTCTGACCTGTCGCAAATGGAATAAAATCAAGGTGAACGTGGGGCGTTTCCTCGTCTAAGTGTATGACCGCATTGAACACCCTCAGCTGCGGATTGCGTTTCTGAAAGCTCTGCACAAATTCGGTCAGAGCCTTTGTTGTAAGCTCCGCTTCAGGAGTGCCGCAGCGGGTGTCCTCGTTGTTGCCAATCTGGAAAATCACCTCGTAGAACGGCTTCTCCTGCTTGCTTCGGCGGATATGCTCATAGTAGTTTTTTATGCGGCGGTCTTTTCGCTTTTGTCTTGCATTGTATTTTTCAAGCGGCTTGTCAAACAGCTCGTGATAGACCTGCTCGATATCCTCTCGCACCAAAACAATATTCCGATCTGTTCGTGACGCATCAACGTTTTTTGCTATGAAAAGCCTGTTGTCGTGACCTATGCTGCCTTTTCCGATACGTCCGCTTATTGTTCTTTTTATAGGCATTTGCTCCTTTCATCGGCTGTGCCATACGGCACTAAAACTTTTGTCATTCCGAGCATCGGGGCTTCGCACTAACGCCTTTGTTACTTTCGCGAAAGTAACGCAAAGATGCTTTCGTCAGCTTCTGAACAAAGCCAACGAAAGCCTTTGCGGCAGCGTTCCTCTGCACACCTTTTTACGAGCTTACGCTCGTGGTATCAAGCAGGGCATACGCCCTGAGAAAAACAATTTAGCTCTCTTGCTTCATTCCGTCAAGGGTAACGGTGATAAGATTTATAGTGGCAAGCAAATCTTCGTCTACCTCATCTCCATTCTCAATTCGTTTTAATTCATCAAGAACCTTAGCCAGCTGGTCTTTCAGAGCCTTATACACTCTCGGATTGCCCTGCACCACAATATCCCTGCACAGCAGACGGTTGGTGATGTAGTCCTGCTTGGTCAGCCCCGAAAGTGACACCGCAACATTTATCTGTGCGTCCTCCTCGGGC
>CAMNBY010000319.1 GCA_946533615.1 uncultured Clostridia bacterium | reverse complement strand
TACTGCTGCCCGCAAAGGAAGAATTCGCGCTCTCCATGACGGACATATCAATGTGCATATAGTCGGCGAGTATCTCACGCATCAGCTGCTGGGTGTCAGACTGGATTATCGTGCCGTCCACGCTCTTGGTGTAGACCAGCAGGTCGAAGTCATATTTGTACTTGACACCGTTGAGAGCGCCCTTGAGCTTTGACTCGCTGTCAGCGCGCTGTTCCTCAACGTATTTCTTGAAGGTGCGGAGGTCGTTCTCCTTCTGCTCGTCCTTACTGATGACGTTGATGATGTCATAGATGGCAGAGCGGGGATAAACGGCGTCCTTTTCGTGGTCGGCCTTGCCTTCTCCCGCCTCCATGAAGACCTCCATTATATCGCCCAAATTGGTCTCGGTCTTCTGGATAGATATCGGGTAGCTGGAGAGGGTCTCCTCCTGAACGGTGTCGATGTAATTTGTAAAGCCTTCCGAAATGGCGTAGATAAGGGCGATGCCAATGATGCCTATGCTGCCTGCAAAGGCGATGAGCATTGTCCTGCCCTTCTTGGTGAACAGGTTCTTGAGAGAGAGGGAGAAGGAGGTGAACAGGGACATAGAGGGCTTCTTCTCTTTCTTGCCGCTCATGCGTGCTTCCTGTATCTCGCGGTTGCGCTGCTCCTCGGCCTGCTGCTCTTCCTCGTTGAGCATTCCCGAGTCGTCGGTGATCTTGCCGTCGAGCATACGGATAGTTCTGGTGGCGTAGTTCTCGGCAAGCTCGGGGTTGTGAGTCACCATTACCACAAGTCTGTCCTTGGCGATCTCGCGCAGGATGTTCATTATCTGTACGCCTGTCTGTGTGTCGAGGGCGCCCGTGGGCTCGTCAGCGAGGATGATATCGGGGTCGTTGACTATCGCTCTCGCGATAGCGACACGCTGCATCTGACCGCCCGACATCTCGCCCGGCCGCTTGTGCAGCTGGTTGCCGAGGCCAACGTCCTCGAGGGCTTTCTTTGCTCTTTCGCGTCTTTCGGTCTTTGAAACGCCCGAGAGCGTCAGCGCAAGCTCAACGTTTTGCAGCACCGTCTGGTGAGGTATGAGGTTATAGCTCTGGAACACAAAGCCGACGGAATAGTTTCTGTAGGCGTCCCAGTCGCGCTCTTTGAAGTCCTTGGTCGAGCGCCCGTTTATCAGCAGGTCGCCCTCTGTGTAGTGATCCAGTCCGCCGATGATGTTCAGCATCGTGGTCTTGCCGCAGCCCGAAGGGCCGAGGATCGCGACCAGCTCTGAGCGTCTGAACTTGATGTCGATCCCACGCAGGGCGTGTACGGTGTTCTCGCCTGCAAGGTAATCCTTGGTAATGCCTTTCAGTTCAAGCATTGATTCGCTTCCTTTCCATGTCTTTCCACAGTTCCGCCCTCAGGCAGGAACAAACACAACATATTATATTATAAAGTATATTATTACCAATGTCAATAGAATTTTAGTAAACATGATATAAACTGTACACGCCGGCGCCCGAAGAAAAAATTGAGATAAAACTATTGATTTTGAGTTTATTGTGTGCTATAATATAGTTTAAGTATGAAGTAAGACCGCAAAGGAGGAATTCGGTGTGAAAATGAAAGCAGCTCAGGCTATGGTCGAGTGCCTCAAGGCGGAGGGGATCTCCACCGTCTACGGCTACCCAGGCGCAGCCATCTGCCCCTTTTATGACGCACTGCTCGACGCAAAGGACAAGATAACCCACGTCCTTGTAAGACACGAAGCCAACGGAGGTCACGCAGCCAGCGGCTACGCCAGGATAAGCGGCAGGCCCGCCGTCTGTATCGCCACCTCGGGGCCGGGAGCCGTCAATCTGCTGACAGCTATCGCCACGGCCTACGCTGACTCCATTCCTCTTGTCTGTATCACGGGACAGGTGAACACCGACCAGATCGGCAGCGATGTTTTCCAAGAGGCGGACATCACAGGCGCCGCCGAGCCCTTTGTAAAGCACAGCTACCTGATAAAGAACGCCGAAGACCTGCCGAGAGCCTTCAAGGAGGCCTTCTACATAGCCGGCACGGGCAGGCCGGGTCCCGTTCTTCTGGACGTTCCGATGGACGTGCAGAACACCGTGATAGATTTCAAATATCCCGCTTCTGTCGATATCCGAAGCTACAAGCCCACCACCAAGGGCAATAACCTTCAGATCAAGCGCGTGCTCGACGCCCTCTCAAAGGCAAAGAAGCCCCTGATCTGCATCGGCGGCGGCGTTTTCGCCTCCAACGCGCAGAAGGAGATAAACGAGCTGGCTCACATAATGAATATCCCCGTTATCACGACGATGATGGGTATTTCCGCTTTCTCCGACGACGACCCGCTGTTCTTCGGTATGCTCGGTATGCACGGAGTAAAGACCGCAAACGCCGCAGTAAACGAATGCGACGTGCTCTTCCTTGTGGGCGCGAGAGTCGGCGACAGAGCGGTAAGGACGCCGCTGGCGCTCGAAAAGAACACCAAGATACTTCACATAGACATCGACCCTGCCGAGATAGGAAAGAATATCGGCGCCGACCTGCCGCTGGTGGGCGACGCGAAGACCGTCCTCGGGCAGATGATCGAAAAGGCCAAGCCCATGCAGCACGACGAGTGGATCGCTCACCTGGACACCTACCGCACCGAGCGCGAGTTCGCGCCCGCCATCGAAGGCACCGTGAACCCGAGAAAGTTCATACAGAAGCTCTCCAAGGCTATGCCGCAGGACACTGTCGTTGTGGCTGACGTCGGACAGAACCAGATATGGACGGCCACGGGCTATCACATCGGCGAGGGCGGAAGGTTCATGACCTCGGGCGGAATGGGCACTATGGGCTATTCCCTGCCGGCAGCCATCGGCGCAAAAATGGCGGCTCCCGACCGGGCCGTTATGGCGGTCTGCGGCGACGGCTCCTTCCAGATGGAGATGATGGAGCTTGCGACCGCCGTACAGCACGGGGTCAAGGTAAAGGTCGTAATAATGACCAACGGCTCGCTCGGAATGGTAAGAGAGCTACAGGAAAAGGGCTACAACGGCCGCGAGACCGCGGTCGCGCTTGACGGCTCCCCCGATTTTATAGCGCTTGCATCTGCCTACGGCATACGCAGCATGAGAGTTACCGACGACAAGACCGCCGACGAAGCGATAAAGCTTCTCGCAGAGGGCGACGAGATCACCCTCGTTGAGGTCAAGGTCGATCCCAAGGCTTCAACACTGTGATATAGGAGGATATGAACATGAAACACACAATCTCGGTTCTGGTACAGAACCACAGCGGCGTACTTTCGCGCATCACGGGACTTTTCTCAAGACGCGGCTTCAATATCGAGAGCCTTGCGGTCGGCCCCACACATGACGACGAGGTGTCTCGCATCACCATCATCGCCGACGGCGACGAGCACACTGTCGAGCAGATCGAAAAGCAGCTCAACAAGCTGATCGAGGTAATAAAGGTAAGGACCCTCGCCAAGGACGAGTGCTTTGCCAGAGAGCTGATGATGGTCAAGCTCGCCTGCACCGCTGAAAAGCGCAGCGAGATCATGACTATCGCCGAGATGACCGAGGCCAAGATCGTTGACGTTACCCTCTCTACCGTAACGCTTGAGATCTGCGCCCGCTACAAGAAGCTGGAGCGCTTCATCGAGATCGTTGCGCCCTACGGCATAATCGAGCTGGTAAGGACAGGAACTATCGCGATCCAGAAGGGCTCGGAATCCATGACGGCCAAGAAATGAGCCGCACTGACACGACTGCCTGCCGCAATGCAACGCGGCTTGCACATAAATAATCTGTTTCACTACATTTAATGGAGGAATGTAAAATGGCAAAGATCTTCTATCAGCAGGATTGTGACCTCAATCTGCTCAAGGACAAGACAGTAGCTATCATCGGCTACGGCTCGCAGGGACACGCTCACGCACTCAACCTCAAGGAGAGCGGCGTAAACGTTGTTGTTGGTCTTTACAAGGGCTCGAAGAGCTGGGCAAAGGCCGAGAGCCAGGGCGTAAAGGTAATGGAGACAGCTGACGCTGTCAAGGCTGCCGACATCATCATGATACTCATCCCCGACGAGAAGCAGGCTGCTCTTTACAAGAGCGAGATCGAGCCCAACCTGACTGAGGGCAAGACCCTTATGTTCGCTCACGGCTTCAACATTCACTTCGGCTGCATCGTACCTCCCTCTTTCGTAAACGTTACGATGATCGCTCCCAAGGCTCCCGGCCACACCGTTCGTTCCGAGTACGAAGCAGGCAAGGGTACTCCCTGTCTGGTAGCTGTTGAGCAGGACGCTACAGGCAACGCTCTCGAGCTGGCACTCGCTTACGGCGCAGGCATCGGCGGCGCAAGAGCAGGTATCCTTGAGACTACCTTCCGCACCGAGACCGAGACCGACCTCTTCGGCGAGCAGGCTGTTCTTTGCGGCGGCGTCTGCGCTCTGATGCAGGCAGGCTTCGAGACCCTCGTTGAGGCAGGCTATGATCCCAGAAACGCTTACTTCGAGTGCATCCACGAGATGAAGCTGATCGTTGACCTGATCTATCAGTCGGGCTTCGCAGGCATGAGATACTCCATCTCCAACACTGCCGAGTACGGCGACTATATCACCGGCCCGAAGATCATCACCGAGGACACCAAGAAGGCTATGAAGAAGGTCCTTGCAGACATCCAGAGCGGTGCATTCGCAAAGGACTTCCTGCTCGACATGAGCTCCGCCGGCGGCCAGGTACACTTCAAGGCTATGAGAAAGCTCGCTTCCGAGCACCCCGCCGAGAAGGTCGGCATCGAGATCAGAAAGCTCTACAGCTGGAGCGACGAGGACAAGCTCATCAACAACTGATCCTTACTCTTATATCGCTTAAAAGCAAAGACCCGCGGTTTAAGGCCGCGGGTCTTTTTGTTATGCTTTTGTCAGCTTATTTCAGCTTGAAGTGCAGGGGCATACCGTTGCGCATGGCTATCTGTATCTCGCCCTGTATCAGGGGAAGGAAGTAGCGGAAGGCGGCCTCGGTGACGTCGTTGCCCTGCTCGTTTATCCATTCCTCGGGGAAGAATTTCTCGCGGTTGGCAACGTTCTCAGCAGGTGTGGACTCTATGGTGACCATATAGGGCACGTCCGAGATGCGCCTGAAGATCATGGTCTTGCCGGTCTCGCCGTCAAGGGCTGCGCGGACGCCGCAGGAGCCGATCTCCTCGGCCTCGTCAATGTCGGTCTTGGAGCAGATATGGGAGGAGCAGCGCTGCATCACGTTAAGCTCGATGCTCCTTACCTTGCAGCCGATCTCGCGGCGGACGATGTTCTCCAGCGCCTTGCCGACACCCGAGAGATACTCGTGGCCGAAGTTGTCCACCACTCCCGAGCGGCAGTTCTCCTCTGGGATCTCGACGCCCTCGGAGACAGCAACGATGACGGCCTTGTACTTGGCCTGCATCGCCCTCACGTCCTCGACGAACTGCTCGACGGAGAACTTTCTCTCGGGCAGATAGATCAGATGAGGCGCGATCTCCTCGTTGGCTCTCAGGCAGCAGGTGGAGGCGGTGAGCCAGCCTGCGTGTCTGCCCATTATCTCGATGATCGTGACAGACTCGATCGAATAAACGGAGCTGTCGCGGATTATCTCCTGCACGGTCGCGGCCACATACTTTGCGGCGGAGCCGAAGCCAGGTGTATGGTCGGTGACAGGCAGGTCGTTGTCTATGGTTTTAGGTATGCCGATGACTCTTATCTTGGAGCCCTTGCCGATAAGGAAGCGCGAGAGCTTTTCGACGGTGTCCATCGAGTCGTTGCCGCCGATATAGAAAAACGCCTCTATCCTGTGCTTTTCAAAGCAGCTGAGTATCTTGTCGTAGACCTCGCTGTTCTCGTCGCGCTCGGGCAGCTTGTAGCGGCAGGAGCCCAGGACTGTCGAGGGAGTCTGTCTGAGCAGCTCCATATCCTCGTTGGATCTTATCACGAGCTTCAGGTCAATGAGCTCGTCCTTGATGATGCCTTCGATACCGTTGATAGAGCCAAAGACGGCGTCTATCTCGGGGGTGCGCAGCGCCTGCTTGAAAACTCCCACCAGCGATGCGTTGATCGCGCAGGTGGGACCTCCCGACTGTGCTACTGCTATGTTCATCAGCTATCGTCCTTCCCTTTTAGAGATTAGAGGTTAGATGCGGGAGGTGAGAGGCGATGCTTCTCCCTCCCGACTTTTTTATTATACAACACTTTATTCGGAAATGCAAACATTTTAACAATTATTTCCGCAAGTTTTACCATTCGGACAAAACTTTTCCGAAAGCTCGGTGCATTAGTGGCAGATTGTTATAATCGCGGGCATAAAAAAGCGGCGCCCCTCTCCGCACAGGAAAGGGGCGCCGCATTATGCTTTTTACTCGCCCGTGATAGTGAGCTTTCTGGTCTCGGGCTTTTTCTCTACCAGCTTCGGCAGGCCGATAGTGAGCACGCCGTTTTTGTAATCGGCAGTGATGCCCTCGGTGTTGATGCCCGAAAGATCGAAGCTCCGCTTATATGAGCCGAAGTGTCTCTCGCGGCGGACGTAGCTGTCCTTTTTCTCTTCGGTCTCGGCCTTGTGCTCTGCGCTCAGGGTGAGCACATTGTCGGTGATATCAAGGTTTATATCCTCCTTGCTGAAGCCTGGAAGCTCCGCCTCCATCACATATTTTTCTCCCTCGTCCCTGATGTCGGTGCGAATCATTCCGGCCCTTGCAGGATTGCCGTGTCTTCCCATCGGCGCTGCGGGCGCAAAGAAATCATCATCAAAGATATCAAAGGGGTCGTATCTGCTTTCAAAAGGTGTAAGTCCAAACATAAGTCATGCCTCCGTTTTTTTATTTCTGTAAATTTATTCTGCCGCACGGCTGTGCGGTTATCGTTGTGTTACAAGCTGTACTTGCGGTTCAGTGTTCCATTGGTATGCGCTCCTTTCGTTTCATTGTCTATATGATACCCCCGTATTATGAAAGTCTTGTCACGCTTTTGTGACAGAATGATGAAAATTAGCACTCTCTTGGCAAGAGTGCTAATTTTCGCTGCGGACTTCAGGTCTGCAAAAGCGTAAATCGTGCATTGTGTATCGTCACGCCGAGAGGGTGGTCTTGTACTTCAGGCAGATCTTGTCGGTGATTAGGGCGATGAACTCGGAGTTGGTGGGTTTTCCCTTGCCCGTGTTTATAGTATAGCCGAAGTAGCTGTTGAGGGTGTCGATGTCGCCGCGGTCCCAGGCGATCTCGATGGCGTGGCGGATAGCACGCTCGACGCGAGAGGGCGTGGTCTTGAATTTCTTTGCGACGGCAGGGTACAATAGCTTTGTGACGCTCTCGAGCATCTCCTTGTCGCCGACCGAGAGCATAATGGCCTCGCGCAGGTAGTGGTAGCCCTTGATATGTGCGGGAACGCCTATCCTGTGGATTATGTCGGTAACGATTATATCAAGGTTCGGATTGCGGCGGTTACGCGGCGAGGTCTCGGAGTTCAGGTCGGTGTCGATGTCGAGCATCATTTTTATCCTGTCGGAGAGGATGCGGGTGTCGAAAGGCTTGAGCATGAAATAGGATGCTCCTGCGGTCATCACCTGCTGCTCGATGAAGGAGTTCTCGTAGGCGCTGGTCACGATGAACTGGGGCTTTTTGTAGCTTGACGCCATTACCTTCTTTATAAGCTCGATGGCGTCGAGGTTGGGCATAACGGCGTCGATGATGACGATGTCGGGAGCCTCGTTGCGTATGGCGTCGAAGATCACGAGGCCGTCCTTCTGTCTTGTTATCACGAAAAATCCAAGGCTCCTCAGCGCAGATGCGCAGTTCACACCGTACTGCGCAGAGTCGTCGCCTATCAGTATCTTTATCTTGCTTGTCATATTATTTCCTCCGTATACTTATTCGGGCGATCGGCCGATCTCGCTTCCGTTGTCTTTATTTTAGCACAGCAGAACATAAAAATCAATATGTTTTTGCTAAATATGTCAATTTTTTATCGACAGCTTTGTGCATTTTACTCATATTTTCTTCTTTAATATAACAAATGCGAAATACTTTCGCTTTCTTTGGCATAATTCGCCAAGGAGCGCCCGAAACCGCGTTCAGCGGCTCGAGCAGTACATATCCTCGGCGAAGATTCCGTAGCCGCGGGTGGGGTCGTCGATGAAGACATGGGTCACGGCGCCTGCGAGCATACCGTCCTGGATTATAGGGCTGCCGCTCATTCCGCGGACGATGCCTCCCGCATCTTCAAGCAGGCGGTCGTCAGTTACCTGCACGATCATATCGTGCTCGCCGTCCTCCGAGAGGTCGATGCTGATTATCTCGATGGTATACTCGCAGGGCTCTCCGCCCTCGAGGGTGGAGTAGATCACCGCAGGGCCTGTGTGTACCTCCTGCTTCATCGCAAGGGGCAGCAGGTCGCCCTCTGCGGGGCAGCGGTCAAGGGTGCCGAAGATGCCCTCGGAGATATTCTTTGTGATCCTGCCCGAGGCCTGCTTTGAGGAGAACTCGCCGAGCAGCTGCCCGGGGTCGCCGTGTTCGCTTTTAATGCAGCCCGTGATATTCACCTCTCCGACGGTGCCGTGAGAGATCGGGACGGGCAGCTTGGTGTCGGCGTCGCAGATCGGGTGGCCGAGGCCGCCGAAAGCGCCTGTGGATGGGTCGTAGAAAGTAAGTGTGCCGATGCCTGCCGAGGAGTCTCGCACCCACATGCCCGCCTTGTAGGTGCCGCCGCTGTAGACGGGAGTGAGAGTGGTCTTGTGCGTTCTTCCGCTGCGGCTGTAGCTGACCGAGCAAGGCTCGCCGCCCGTGGCGCTGATTATCTCGCTGACGGACTTGTTGCCCGTGACGGCTTGTCCGTCGATCTCGGTGATGACGTCGCCGACCATTATCCCGCACTGCGAGGCGGGACAGCTGCTGCCGATGTCCTCGAGGCCGATGACCATGACGCCGTCGGTGAGCAGCTTTATCCCGAAGGGCTGGCCGCAGGGCATGAGCATCGGACGCTCGACCGTGCCTGCGGTGACGTTCTTTATAGGTATCGCGCCGAAGAGCATAAGGGTATGCTCGGTGAGGCTGTACTCTTCGAGCCCCGAGCCGCCGAAGGCAGAGCTGTTCACTATCATGCCGTCATCTCCCGAGGAAAGGATCCTGTCACCGACCGTCACGGCGAAGGAGGAGCTGAGCGAGAGCCTGTCCCCGTTTGCAAGGTAGTAAAAATCGGGGAGCTCTCTTCCGTAAAAGCCCACAAGCCCCAGCGCCGAGAGCGAGGCGGCTCCCAGCAGGGCTGCGGCACGTTTTATCAGTTTTCGCATTTTTATCGTCCTTTCATTATAGTGTCACAAAAATCGGCGGAAATACGCCGCCGCATCTCACGGTAGTATTTTTCCCCGAGCCTCGGACGAGATACAGTGCAATAATTACATCACGCGAAGCTTCGGGGCAGGAAAGTATTTCTTTATAATTGGAATAAAAAACTTTACAATTCTTTACGGCTGTGTTATAATATTATAATGTGGTGCAATATGCATTTTTTGATTTTCCATGCATATATTGTAGCCCATTTCGGAGGTATATTATGTCAAAATCGGACAGGCTGAAAAAACAAAGTCAGAAGCAGCTGGAAGAGATAAAAAAACGCGAAAAGGAAGAGGCGCTTGAAAAGGAGAAGCCCGCCCGAGAGAGCCGCAGCGCAAAGAAGCTCCGCCGACAGGCAAGGCATCTTGACGGGGCGGTCTCTCTGGTGCTTAAATTCCTGATGCTCGTGCCGTTTTTCTTTTCGGGGTTCTACTACGGCGGGATCTTCATCGTCGGCATCACAATGGAGCAGATGGACGATATGCCGAAGATCACGGCTCTGTGGCTGGGCATCGGAGTGGCGCTTTTTATTGCGGGGATAATACTTGCCTTCCTTAGCAAATATCCCGCACAGCTCGGCGCAGTGGCCGCCGGGACTATCTTCTTCATGACAGGCGCTGTCAGGATAGTGAACAAGGCGAAGGAGCGCGTCGGCGACGGCATCGGCCTGACTCAGGAGCAGCAGGAGCTGCCCGAAAAATGGGCAAGGGGGCTGTACCCGATACTTTTCATGACACTGATCTCGGCGCTGCTGTTTATGATCTGGCTGTGGCAGGTATTGCGCCGCCGCAGAAGATTGCAGAACGAACGCGACAACGCCCCTGTCAAGAGCATACTGGACGACTGAGGAGATAACATGATAATACTTGGGATAGACCCCGGCTACGCCATCGTGGGCTACGGGGTGGTTGAGTGTGTTGGCGCAAAATTCAGGCTGCTCGCCTGCGGAGCCATCACGACCGCCGCAGGAATGCCGTTTCACAAGCGGCTGAAGACCATCTACGATGACATGAGCCTGATAATACAGCAGTTCAAGCCCGAGGAGATGAGCATTGAAAAGCTTTTCTTCAACTCGAACGAAAAGACCGCCATTGATGTGGCACAGGCAAGAGGCGTTACGCTGCTGCCTGCCATTCAGCAGGAGATACCTATTTTTGAATACACGCCCCTGCAGGTGAAGTCGTCGATCGTCGGCTACGGCAGGGCAGAAAAAAACCAGGTGCAGGAAATGGTCAGGAATATGCTGCACCTGAAAAACATAATCAAGCCCGACGACACCGCCGACGCGGTGGCCATCGCCATAACTCACGGGCTGTCGCTTGGCAGGAGGAAGCTTGAACACAAAAACGCTATTGATCGGGAGATGAAGGACAAATGATATATTCGGTCACGGGAAAGGTGATACACACCGAAGCCGAACTGGCAGTTGTGGAATGTGCGGGAGTGGGCTACGCCTGCAAGACCTCGCTCTGCACCCTGCAAAAGATCGCGGGGAAGGAGACCGTCACGCTGCTGACGCACCTTGCTGTGCGCGAGGACGATGTCGAGCTTTTCGGCTTTGCCGATGCAGAGGAGCTGAGAACGTTCCGCCTGCTGATCTCTGTATCGGGCATCGGGCCGAAGGCGGCGATCGCGATACTCTCGGCAATGACAGCCCAGCAATTTGCGCTGGCGGTCGCCACCGGGGACGTCAAGAGCTTCACCCAGGTCAAGGGCATCGGCAAAAAGACCGCCGAGCGCCTGTGTCTCGAACTTAAAGACAAGGTCGCGGGAGAGACTATCTCCGTCAGGGGACAGAAGTCGATCGCGGCGCCGATCGGCGGCGGCAGCGTAGGAGAAGCGATAACCGCCCTCGAGGTGCTGGGCTTTTCGGCAGCCGAGGCCGCAAGCGCAGTCTCAAAGCTGGATCCCTCGCTATCGACCGAGGAGCTCATCAAGCACGCTCTGCGCAGCCTTGCAAGATCCTGAGAATAACAAACAAAGGGAGAAATAAAAATGGAAACCAAAAAGAGAACGACCACACCCGACGAGCTGACGGACAGGATAGCGAGCACGGGCTTTCTGTTCCTGACCATCGCGCTTGGGCTGATGGCAAGACACTTCCTGCTGCCGATGGGCTCGGGAGATCAGGGACAGTTCCTGAAGCCCTGGTTCGCAAAGATCGAGGAGCTTGGCGCCGCAGGCACTCTCCGCGACGGCATCGGCGACTATATGCCGCCCTATTTCTGGATAATGATACTCATAAACGCACTTCCGATAAAGAACAAGATCACCGGACTGAAATGGGTGTCGAGCATTGCGGATTTCGTAATGGCGCTGTTCATCATGAAGATAGTAAGAAAGCTTACGGGCAGCGAGACCAAGGCCGAGCTCTCGTTCGCAGCTGCCTTCCTGATGCCTACCGTGATGCTGAACTCGGCAGGCTGGGGACAGTGCGACTCGATCTTCACGATGTTCCTTGTAATGTGCGTATACTACCTTATCGAGGGCAAGGATCTGGCAGCGATGACCTGCTTTTCTATCTCCTTCGTCTTCAAGCTCCAGGCAATTTTCCTGGCGCCGCTGCTGGCGATAATGGTTCTTAAAGGAAAGATCAGGCTCCGCACCCTGCTGGCTCTGCCGATAATCTACATCACCGCCATTATCCCCTCCGCTGCCTGCGGACACGATTTCTCCTCGCTGTTCACCATCTATTTTTCGCAGGCTGGACAATACAGCGCCCTGAACATGACTATCCCGAACATCTGGTCAATGCTCAAGGACGTCGGCAAGCCCAAGAACGAGTATCTTGGAAAAGCGGGAGTTATGCTGGCGGGTGTCTGCTGCATGATGCTGGTCTACTACATCTACAAGAGGAAGCAGGAGCCCGGCAAACGCGGAACTGTCGTGCTGGCGGCGCTGTCCGCGCTGTTCGTTCCATATCTGCTGCCCTATATGCACGAAAGGTACTACTACGCGGCCGCTGTTTTCAGCCTGATACTTGTATTCCTTGACAAGAGGCTCACTCCCGTGTGGCTGATAATAGAATACTCGTCCGTTACCTCTATGGCGGCGTTCCTGCTGAGCAAGGAGGAATACGACCTGAGGTTCACGACCTTCTTTGTGACGGCGGCGCTGTGCGCTATCTTCATATACTACTGCAAGCTTGACGGCCGCGACAGCGAGATCGAGCTTGTGCCGATGAAGCCGCTGATAGATCTGTCCGAGGGCGAGGACGAAGAGGCGGCCGAGGAAGCCGATGATGAAAAGGCAGAAGAGCCCGAAGAGAGCAAAGAAGAAAACAAAAAGCCTGCGCAGCCCGCAAGAAGCGGCAAAAAGCGCAGCCCTGACCCCATACAGGAAAGACACGGCAAGGGAGTGAAATTATGATCGAACAGGGAGATTTTGATTTCGAGAACCGCTTTGTGGCGCCGCAGCACATCGAGAGCGACGGCGACGAGGGCGACGACTTCGAGCTCAGCCTCCGACCCAAGACCCTCTCGGAATACATCGGACAGGACAAGGTCAAGGAGAATATGTCGGTGTACATCCAGGCCGCAAAAAAGCGCGGCGAGAGCCTTGACCACATACTGCTCTACGGCCCCCCGGGACTTGGCAAGACCACGCTTTCGACTATAATCGCTCACGAGATGGGCGTGAACATACGCACCACCTCGGGCCCCGCGATCGAGAAGCCCGGCGACCTTGCGGCGATACTGACCAATCTTGAAAAGGGCGACGTGCTGTTCATCGACGAGATACACCGCCTTTCGCGTCAGGTCGAGGAGGTGCTCTACCCTGCACTCGAGGACTATGCCCTTGACATAATCATGGGCAAGGGGCCTGCGGCACGCTCGATCAGGATATATCTTGAAAAATTCACGCTGATCGGTGCAACGACCCGTTCGGGACAGCTCTCGGCGCCGCTGAGAGACCGCTTCGGAGTCATCGAGCGCCTTGAGCTTTACACCCCCGAGCAGCTCTGCGAGATAATAATGCGGTCGGCGGTGATACTGGGAGTCCCCTGCGACAAGGACGGCGCCATGGAGCTTGCCTCGCGCTCGAGAGGCACACCGCGAATCGCCAACAGGTTCTTAAAGCGCGTGCGGGACTTTGCGGACATCATGGGCGACGGCAGAGTTACCCGCAAGATAGCGAAGCTGGCTCTCGACAAGCTGGACGTGGACGATCTCGGTCTCGACAGCCTTGACAGGCGTATGCTTGAAATGATAATCAAAGGCTACGGCGGCGGCCCAGTGGGGCTTGAC